>DMHA01000048.1 GCA_003449615.1 Flavobacterium sp. | reverse complement strand
AGAGGCTGAAAATGTTTTTGTATATTTGGTTATCAGTTATTGGATCAAATTATGTAGATATGGAATGTGAAAAAATTAAATCTCTTGATGATTTTTATCAATCTCTAAACGGCATGCCGATAACTAAAGAAAACGCAATATATAGAGGTCAGTCAAATATAGAATGGCCTTTAAAACCGAAATTACTAAGACAAAATGTAAGTAATGATCACGAAATATTTGAAAAAACTTTTTTTGTGCCCTTTCATCAAGATATAAACATACCGTTTCTCGAAAATAAAGATCCTCTAGTGATGGTAATGGTTTTACAGATCATGATGAATATTATTTGCAATAAATATTGAGAAGGCTTATGTGTTCTTTGATAATGAAAAATATGATATTGAAAATTTATGTATTAATGGTCTTATTTGCTTAAATAAATCAAAAATTTATTTGCCAAATATTTAAAACCTGAGGTACGACTTACTTCATTGTGTGGGATTAGCAAGTATTTCCATGCTTTGCCTTCGTTTTGTAAGGTGTACTCGGTTGCGTGTTTGCAATAGCGAACGGCAGCTTCTTTTTTGGCAACAACGCTTTGTTCTTCGGTTTGGTCGGAACGTTTTACTTCAATCATGTATATGGTTGAGGGGGTTTCGACTACAAAATCGGGTTCGTAGCGTTTTGAGTTGTTGTCCCAATAAATACGGAACTGGTTAGGTGCCGGACGCATCCACTTTAATACGTCTTTATCGTTGTCTAAAACAAACGAAAGGTCTTGTTCGGCTTTGCTGTCAAATTTATAATCGAAGTGACAGGCTTTCTCAAAACCTCTGAAAACGTATTTAGGTATGTTTTTTGTCGGGTTTATAATATCCCGATAATCTCGATAACCTTTATTGACTAATGCTGAAAAACTCCATTGCTCGATACGCACAAAGGGGAATACCTTTGGGTCAATATATTCGGGTGTTGAAAGAACAAAATGTTCTTTCATTTGCGTGTAAATCTTTTCGGCAATAGCTGTTTTGAATTGATAAACCGTAAGGTTTAGTTCTTTGTCGTTGGGTATATTGTTTTTGAGGGCTTCGAAAGCTTGTGAAGCCAATTGATATAAAAGGTCTGAATTGTCGTCGTAATCTATTTCGGGATAGTTGATAAGCTCGGCAATGATTAATTTAACTGGATTGCCATACGAACCGCTGGCTTTGGCTTTGAGGGTTTCGACATTGCGACCGTCACGTAAATCCATACGGATAATTTCCTGCTCTAATGCTGTATAATTGATGCCTGAAATATCTAAAGTGAATGAATTAAACGAAGCGATAACGTCGCCTTGAACCAAGTCCATACGTGGAATTTCGATGATATTGTTTTTGTATTCCGTAACCATTTTCTCGTAAATGGCTTCGGCTTCTTCTACAATTTGTTTTGCAAACATATTGAGCTGACCTGTATTTAAGTTTTGCTCAACCTGACGGATAACCTTACGTTTTACTTCTTCTTTGTTTAAATCTTCAACTTTGCGAACGCCCTGCATGGTATTAAAATCGGGCAATACATTTATGATTGCTTTTTTTGCATCTAATGTATTTTGCGCCTTCTGCTTCTTTTCGGGTTCTGCAATTTTGTGAATTTCCTTTTGCTCGTCCTCAAATTTGGTTTGAATGGATTCTTTGGCAACCACCACTTCTGTTTTTTCTTTTAAATCGGTTTCATCGATTTCGATGAAACTCATTTTGTTCAGTACTGAATTTGGGTCTTTCGCTGCCTCTATTACTTTTTCGAAGTTTTCGTGAGCAACAATGGTAAGTTTATCAATTTTATCGTCGCCGGTACGTTTGCCGTCGTAGGGTAAGCGTAAACCACGACCAATGGTTTGCTCGACCAAAATACTGGCATTGGCTGCACGAAGTGGAACAATGGTATAAAGGTTGGTTACGTCCCAACCTTCTTTAAGCATGTTTACGTGTATTACAATTTCAATTTTATTATCGGGATGCTCTAAACTAAGGAATTGCGGAGCAATGAAATCGTCGTTTTTGGTTGATGAATCGATTTGCAGAGCTTTATCTTTGTATTGACCTTCGAAGAAATCGTCGGAATTTACAAGCTCGTGTATTTCGTTGGCGTGGCTAATGTCTTTACAAACCACTAAAATGAATGGTTTTACCAGTTTTATATTGTTGTTGGCTGCGTATATTTCGAGTTCATTTTTGGTGTCCTGATGAATACTGATTGCATCTTCGAGTTTGATAATTTCAATTTCCCGTTCGGACATTCCTTTGGAATTGAAATTTTTGCGTGTAGCAATTGCAGGACTTTTTACATATTTTTTATCGTCCAAAGCCTGTGCCAAGGAGTATTCGTACACCACGTTGCGGAACGCAACGCCATCCTGACCAATAGGGGTTGCGGTAAGTTCTAAGCCAAGAACGGGCTTTAGCTCGTTTATGGCGTTTTTACTGGCATCGCCGTGGTAACGGTGTGCCTCGTCCATAAGAATTACCAAGTCGTCGAGTTTAGAAAGATATTCCCAATAGCTTTGTCCTAAATATTCTGATAGTCTTTTTATTTTAGGGGCTTTGCCTTTTTCTGCTCCACGGTTTGCCTCGGTGGTATCACGATTGAACTTTTGGATATTGAATATATTGATACGGATTTCCTGCTCGCTGAAAAGGCGACCTTGTTGTGCATAATTTTCGCCAGTAATAATGCGGGGTTGATTGTGTACAAACTCGGCAATACCATTGAACACATATTTGTAATAGGCAGGATTGCCAAAGTCTTCAATTAATTTTTCGTAGATGGTGCTGCCCGGAGCAAGGATAAAAAAGTTGCGTATGCCTTTTTGCAAATACAAATAGGTAATAAAAGCACCCATTAACCTTGTTTTACCTACCCCCGTAGCTATTGAAAAAGCAAGCGAAGGAAATTCACGCTCGAAATCGGTGCAGGTAGGAAATTTTTCTTTAACCTTTTGCAGTTCGGCAATCAAATCGACTTCTTTATTCAAGCTAAGTGTGTCGGATAGTTGTGCCACAATATCGAGCGAATCCTGCAAGGGTTCGCGGAGCGAAAGGCGTTGTTTAATGGAGTTGGCAGTATTATTCATTTACGCTAAGCTTTATTCGTTTTGATGTAATAATTTTTGCTGAGTTACAACCTTTAATTCTAATCTTCTTTGTAACAATTAAATTTTCAATACTCCATTCCTCTTTCACAAAAGAGAATAATGTGCTATTAAAATCGGACACAAGATTTGGAAATGAAATAATTGCATACACTAATTGTTCCTTATCAATTATGTTTTTCTCTCTGAAATATTCTACTGTTGAAATAATTTGAGAAACCATTTTTTCGGGATAATTCAAGTCATCACGTATTCTGAATGCAGCAGCTTCATTATTTGCATATTTGGTTTCAATTGTTAAAACCCAACTTTTACTATCAAATTCCGATGGAAAAGAAATGCATTCGCATTGACTTGCCTGTGAACCACGAGAAATCGGAAGTGCATTTTCTCCAAATGTATCTATCAAAATAGTTAATTCGTTTGCATTGTAAAGGCAAACACTATTTATTTCATTTTGCTTTATATTAAATATATCAACACCTTTAGTTTTGTCAATATCTTTCCAGTCAACAATGTGTATTTCAGGATAATTAACTTCTTGAAAAGTATGCTTTTCATTAGGAAGAGTTGCAAGAATTTTATCCTTCATTGTTGCCTATTTTTAGATATGTCAACAAATCATAATACTCTTCCATAACATCATTCATAATACCATTGAAGTAATGTTTACTAATAGTGCCGGTATCGTTATTTTTTATTTGACGTATGGTGCCTTTTCCATATTGAATTTCCCAAACAGAAACTAATTCAGGGTTAATCCATGAATATTTGCTTTGTAGTTCGTTTTGAACTTCTTTTGGAATATTATCTTTCACCAAACCACCCATCATGCAGTTATTTAAGGCATAAAGAACATAAGGACTATGTGTAGTTATAATCAGCGTATGATTTCTATCTTTATCTGTTACCTTTTCCAACAGGTGATAGATTA
>DMHA01000190.1 GCA_003449615.1 Flavobacterium sp. | reverse complement strand
CTATAAAAGTTAGATCCCCCCTAGCCCCCCTTAAGAAGCGGATGCAAATGGAACCGGTTCCACGATTGAGCTTACCAATGCATGGAGCGACAATAACAATGGTAGCAACTGGATTTCAAGCCCGGATGGAGGTTCGCCCGGAGTACTTAACCATTTCACCTTCCCCCTGATTGACAAAGAAACTTTTGCCTCTGCTGCATTTGCGCTCGATTGTTACCCAAACCCCTTCAGAGATTACACAAGTCTCCGGATTGAAGCGCCTGTTGCAGGTGACTATAAACTTGAAGTTTATGACCTTCAGGGTCGTACAGTGAATATTCTTGCCAAACAAGTCATTGATGCAGGAGTATACTATTTCGATTGGGATGGGAGTGATTCCAATAATAACAGGCTACCAGGCGGAGTTTATATCGTGAGGCTCTCAGGTGCAAATCTGGACCTGCATCTAAAAGTTGTTTTGATGAAATAATCTATCCAAATGCTGTTTATCTCACCATAGCCCCTTAATGTTTTTTCAAGGTCTAAAAAGATCTGTAAAAAGTTAATGTAGTTTTAGTTGGGAAGCCTATAGTTTTTTTTACCTTGTAGGTTCGTTTCAAATTCCCATTCCGATTTAAATCAGCGTCACCATGTTAGAAAATATCATTCTTTTTAGTATCCGAAACAAGCTGATCGTTATTCTATTAACATTGTCAATTGTTGGATTTGGATTGTTTGCTTTAACGCAGATTCCCATTGGTGCTGTACCCGATATTACCAACAATCAGGTTCAGGTAATTACTGTTTCCTCGGATTTGTCGACCCAGGATGTCGAACAGTTCATAACCTATCCGGTTGAACTCGAAATGGCGAACCTTCCGGGTGTCAAAGAAATTCGCTCAGTTTCAAAATTCGGACTTTCGGTAGTAACCATAGTTTTTGATGATGATTTAGGAACCTATCTTCCAAGGCAATTGATTGCAGAGAAAATAAAAACTGCTTCTGAAAAAATTCCGCAAGGCTTTGGAACTCCGGAAATGGGACCAATAACGACTGGTTTGGGCGAAATTTACCAATATACTTTGGAAGTAAAACCCGAATTCAAATCCCAATATTCCGTAACCGATTTGAGAACCATTCAGGATTGGGTTGTCAAAAGACAATTGTCTGGAATCAAAGGCGTTGTCGAAATTAATACTTGGGGTGGCTATCTCAAACAATACGAAATTGCTATCGTTCCTTCTAGTCTAAAAGCAATGAACATCACCACTTTGGACGTGTTCAATGCCTTGGAAAAAAACAACAGTATTGCTGGTGGAGCTTATATCGAAAAAACCAATCAAAGTTATTTTATTCGTGCCGAAGGAAAAGTAAAATCTATTCAGGACATTGAGAATATCGTGGTTAAAAATGTAAATGGATTACCTATTTATGTCAAAAACGTGGCTCAAGTTCGTTATGGAAATGCCAATCGTTTTGGAGCAATTACTGGCAATGGCGAGGGCGAAAAAGTATTGGGTCAAGTAATGATGCTTAAAGGAGGCAACTCCAAGCAAGTAATCACCGATGTTAAAAACAGAGTGGCTGAAATTCAAAAACGATTGCCACAAGGCGTTTACATCAACGGCTTTTTGGAACGAAGTGAATTGGTTGGAAAAACCACGTTTACTGTTGCCGAAAATTTGATTTTAGGCTGTTTAATCGTGATTTTTGTAGTGGTTTTATTGTTGGGCAACTGGCGTTCGGGTTTGGTTGTCGCTTCAGTGATTCCTTTGTGTTTGCTTTTTGCAATTTCATTGATGAATATTTTTGATATCGATGCCAACTTGATGAGTTTAGGAGCAATCGATTTTGGGATTATCATTGACGGAGCGGTAATTATTGTGGAGTTCATTGCGTTCCAAATTGCGCATAAATCCAAAGGTTTGGGAATTTTGTCAAAAGAAGACCGCCAAATCGAAATTGATCAAATCACTTATAAAAGTGCCTCGAAAATGATGAATTCGGCTATTTTTGGGCAATTAATTATCCTGATTGTTTTTATCCCAATTCTTACATTAACAGGCATTGAAGGTAAAATGTTCAAACCAATGGGAATGACTTTCAGTTTTGCCTTGGTGGGAGCCATGTTGCTTTGTTTTACGTATGTTCCCGTTGTTTCGTCCCTGTTTTTAAAACCAAAAGAAGAAAATCCAAAATCAATTTCCAATAGATTAATTCAAATGATGCAGTCTTGGTATATTCCTGTAATTACTTGGGCTTTGGCCAATACCAAAAAAGTGATGTACGGAGCGGTCGGATTGCTATTTATGGCGATGGCTTTGTTTGCAACGATGGGAGGCGAATTTATTCCAACATTAGATGAAGGCGATTTTGTCATTCAACCCGTTTTAAAAACTGGAACATCACTAACAAAAACGATTGCCACAACAACAAAAATTGAAAATATTATTCTCAAAAACTTTCCCGAAGTGGAACAAGTAGTGAGCAGAATTGGTGCTGCCGAAGTGCCAACCGACCCAATGAGTATGGAGGAAAGTGATATTATTGTCAAGTTGAAACCAAAATCTGAATGGGTTTCCGCTTCCAGTAAAGACGAATTGGCTGATAAAATAAAAGCAGCCATCGA
>DMHA01000332.1:8712-8863 GCA_003449615.1 Flavobacterium sp. | reverse complement strand
AGATTTGACAACTTTTTGAAAGTTTTCAAATCAAAAAAAAAATAGAAATGAATACACTATCCAATATACCAGACTCGGCACCCCTCTCCTTTGGAGAGGGGCTGGGGGTGAGGAAACCCTTATCCATCATAAAAATTGGTGGCAACATCAT
>DMHA01000332.1:8151-8587 GCA_003449615.1 Flavobacterium sp. | reverse complement strand
GGAAAATCGGCTACCAAAATGGCACAAAGTATTGGCTTGACTCCGCAAATGATTGATGGACGACGAATTACCGATAAACCAATGCTCGATGTTGTAGTAATGATTTATGCTGGTGAAATCAACAAAAATATTATAGCTCAATTGCAAGCCAATAATACCAATGCGATGGGATTTTCGGGTGCCGATGGAAATTTGATTCAATCCACCAAAAGAAACCATCCCACTATCGATTATGGTTTTGTTGGCGATGTCCAAAAAGTCAATACTTCTTTGTTGGAAACCTTGATTAATATTGGAATTGTGCCTGTTTTCTGTGCCATAACGCACGACAAAAACGGTCAATTATTGAATACCAATGCGGATACCATTGCCAGTGAATTGGCCATTGCTTTATCTAAAGTTTTTGAAGTAACTTTGAATTATTGTTTTGAAAAAC
>DMHA01000332.1:0-8037 GCA_003449615.1 Flavobacterium sp. | reverse complement strand
CAGGAATTGTATTCCAAATTAAAAGCTGAAAAAGCCATTCATTCCGGAATGATTCCAAAATTGGACAACTGTTTCAATAGTTTGTCTAAAGGTGTTCAAAAAATACGGATTGGTCATCATAATATGTTGAATAATGAAAAGGCTATTTGTACAAGTATTGAACTGTAAATACTAACAACCCTGACAGGGTTCAAAACCCTGTCAGGGTTAAATCGATAATTTTGAAAAACATAGAAACCCTAACCCAAGAAGCCATTGCTCTTTTAAAAGCATTAATTGAAACCCCTTCTTTTTCCAGTGAAGAGGACAAAACAGCTATTTTAATCGAAAATTGGTTTACACAAAATAACATCCCTTTCGAAAGAGAAAATAATAATGTTTGGGCTTTTAATAAATATTTTGACAAAGCCAAACCCACGCTTTTACTCAATTCGCATCACGATACGGTGAAACCAAATCAAGGATTTACTAAAAATCCCTTTGAAGCAATGGCACAAGACGGAAAATTATTTGGACTCGGAAGTAATGATGCAGGCGGAGCTTTGGTTTCATTAATCGCCACATTTACTTATTTTTATGCCAATGAAAAACTACCTTTCAATATCGTAATGGTCGCTTCGGCAGAAGAAGAAAGCAGCGGCAAAAATGGGTTAAACAGCGTTTTGAAACATTTACCCCAATTGGATTGTGCCATCGTTGGCGAACCCACCTTGATGCAATTGGCCATAGCCGAAAAAGGATTATTGGTTTTGGATATAGTCGTAAAAGGCACGGCAAGTCACGCCGCACACAATAATCCTGACAATCCTATTTATAATGCAATGTCCGTTATTGACTGGTTCAAAACCTATCAATTCGAGAAAATATCCGAGGTTTTAGGACCTGTAAAAATGACCGTTACCCAAGTTAACGCAGGAAAACAACACAATGTCGTTCCCGCCGAGTGTCATTTGGTTGTCGATATTCGAGTGAATGATTGTTATAGTAATATTGAAATTTTAGAAACTGTAAAAGCAAATGTGAATGCCGAAGTAACACCACGTTCGATGCACTTGAACGCTTCGTCTATTCCCATTACTCACGGTTTGGTACAAGCTGGAATCGCATTAGGAAGAACAACTTACGGCTCGCCAACACTGTCGGATCAATCGGTTTTGTATTGCAAATCATTGAAACTAGGACCTGGAGAAAGTTTACGTTCACACTCTGCTGACGAATTTATATATTTGCACGAAATCGAAGAAGGAATTCAATTGTATATCAAAATATTGACAGATTTTTTTAAACTATAACAAAAGCTTCCAGCCTTTTGAAGGCTGGAAGCTTTCGATAAAAATACACCTATGAAACTCTGGGAAAAAGGAATACCAACCGACAAACAAATTGAACATTTTACCGTTGGAAACGACCGTGAATTAGACTTGGTTTTAGCCAAATATGATGCTTTGGGGTCTATTGCTCACGCCAAAATGTTGTGCCAAATCGGACTTCTGACAAACGAAGAAACGGATTCTTTAGTTCTTGCTTTGGAAGACATTATTGTTGATGCCGAAAAAGGGGAATTCGAAATTGAAGACAGTTTTGAAGACGTTCATTCTAAAATTGAACATCTTTTAACTGTAAAATTAGGTGATGCCGGAAAGAAAATTCACACCGCTCGTTCTCGTAACGACCAAGTTTTGGTTGATGTAAATTTATATTTAAAAGACATTGTAACCGAACTCAAATCTCAGGTAAAAACCCTATTCGATTTGTTGTTGGAATCGGCAGAAAAGCACCAAAACGTGTTGTTGCCAGGTTATACACATTTGCAAATTGCAATGCCATCCTCTTTTGGGATGTGGTTTTCCGCATACGCAGAAACTTTGATTGACGACATAACAATGTTGAATGCTGCCTTAAAAATTGTGGACCAAAATCCGTTGGGTTCAGCAGCAGGTTACGGAAGTTCATTTCCTATTGACCGAACTTTTACTACGACAGCATTGGGTTTCAAAACCTTAAAATACAATTCGGTTGCTGCCCAAATGAGCCGTGGAAAATCAGAGAAAACCGTGGCTTTCGCAATGAGTAGCGTGGCGGCAACTTTGGCGAAATTTTCAATGGATGTTTGTTTGTATATGAGCCAAAATTTTGATTTCATCAGTTTACCAGCCCATTTGACGACTGGCTCTAGCATTATGCCCCACAAGAAAAACCCTGATGTTTTTGAGTTAATCCGTGGAAAATGTAACAAGATTCAAGCTTTGCCTTATGAAATTACCTTAATCACAAATAACTTACCAAGCGGTTATCACCGTGATTTTCAATTATTGAAAGAAGGATTGTTTCCCGCGATTCAAAACCTGAAAGCCTGTTTGGATATTGCCATTTTTTCCATCAAGGACATCAAGGTTAAGGACAATATTCTTGCCGATAAAAAGTATGATTATCTGTTTACCGTGGATACGTTGAACGAAATGGTGGTAGCAGGAATTCCGTTTAGAGATGCTTATAAAGCTGTTGCAGAACAACTGGAAAACGGTACTTTTCAATCGCCCAAGGAAACCAAACACACTCACGAAGGAAGTATCAACAACCTTTGTTTGCAAGAAATTAAAGAAAAAATGAAATTGGCTTTTTAAATTGAATAATATTTTAAGAGGATTTTAGCCAGTCTTGCTTCATAAAAAAAGTCTCTTTACCCAATGACTTTTTTGATTTTTTTGTTACTTTTTCCAAATCTTCCAAGCCTTTTCTGCTTGAAAAATAAGCATATCCTGACCATTTTTGGTTTTTGCTCCTTTTGCTGCTGCTTGCTTGAGGAATAGGGTTTCGGTAGGATTGTAAATTAAGTCATAAGCAATGTGTTTCTCTGTGAAATATTCGTAAGGAATTAAAGGGAAAGCCTCTGTATTTGGACTTGTTCCCACCGGCGTCGAGTTGATGATGATTTGGTAATTGTCAAAAGTTGTTGCCTTGATTTGCTCATAATCAATGACGCCTTCTTTGGCTTCTCTGGAAACAAAAGTATAGGAAATACCCAATTCTTTCAAGGCATAAGCAACCCCTTTCGAGGCACCGCCAGTTCCCAGAATTAGTGCTTTTTTGTGATGAGGTTGGAGTAGTGGTTCTAATGATTTCATAAAGCCATAATAGTCTGTATTATACCCTTTTAATTTTCCTTTTTTTGTAAATTTTATGGTATTGACAGCACCAATTTCGGTTGCTTTTTTGGATAATTTGTCCAAATACGGAATAACAACTTCTTTGTAGGGAATGGTTACATTCAATCCTTTTAAGTTGGGTGTGTTTTTTATGATTTCGGTGAAAAAGGTAATTTCTGGAATGTCAAAATTCTCGTAAGAACAACCTTTAAATCGATTGTTTTTGCTGAATTTTTCTGTAAAATATCCTTTAGAAAATGAATAACTAATGTTGCGTCCTAGTAAACCAAAGCGTTGGCGAATTGTGTCAAGCATTTTATGATAGAGTTTTAACTATAATGTGTTTAGTGAGTTTATCTTTTAAAATTGAGTCTGCTCCGAAAAGGTCTTTTTTCTAATTTTGGACGATTTATTGAAAATTTACTTTTTATAAGTCGTTGATAGTCAATGTTTTTTATTTTCTTTAATACTATTAAAAAGAAGCTAAAAAAGTCAAAACAGGGTTGTCTGAGCAGACTGAATTTTAAAAAATTAACCACAAGTTTAGCTCATTGAATATTATTAAATTTTGGTATTCGCTGACCCGAGCTTGCGAACTGGCGAAGCATTTTCAATTCACAAATTTCCACTAATTAATTAGTGAGAATTTGTGAAATTTGTGGTTATATTGAATTAATTATTTTTTGTGTTTGGCAATGTAGTTTTGCACCATTTTTCTAGCCCAAACTACTGGAAATAAATCTTCTAAAATTGTATAATTGTCAAAATTCAATCGCAATCCATTGCTCAAATGAAATTTAGCTTTGGTCGTTTCTTGAATTATAAAATACAATCCCGCCAATCGATATTCAACTTCATTTTCCTCTGGAAAATATTCCGAGGCTTGCAACAAAGTTTGAATTGCATTTTCAAATTCGCCTAAATACTCTAAAATATCAACCCAAAACAACCAAGTTTCTAATGAATAATCGCCAAATTCAACTGCTTTTCTATAGCCAAATTCTGCTTCTTCAAATTGATATAATTGCTTGTTTATGTTGGCATATCGTTTCCAGTACAACCTGTTTTGGTTGTCGATAGACAAGGCTTTGTTGACAAAAAATAAGGCTTTGGTATAGCTTTTTTGGCGAACATAAAAATCGGTAATGGCAATCCAACCTTTGTCTAAAAGGGGATCTTCATGAACCGTTTTATTAAAATATTTCAAAGCCTGAACTTTGTTGCCCAATTTTTCGTAGCATTTGCCAATTCGGAGTAGGGCATAGGAAGTAGCATCTTCTAATTCGATGGTTCTGTTGTAGCTTTCGATGGCTTCTTCATATTTTTTCAATCGTTCCAAAGCTTTGGCTCTTTCCATAAAAGCACCCAAAAATTCATCGTCAATTAAAGTGGCATAATCAAAAGCACGGATTGCATTTTCATATTCTTTCACGCCATAATGCAAACGACCTAGCTGATGCCAAGCAATTTCACTGTATGGATTTTGGTCGATATATTGGGTCAAATAATCAATTGCTTCTTGATTTTGATCCAAAAATTCAAAACAATAAACTACGTTATACAAGGCTGATTGGTCTTCGAGATCTTCTTCTAAACAGTGGATGAAACTTTCTTTGGCCATTTCAAAATTGTCCATAAAAAGGTATTCCATCCCCATTAAATTATAAACATCTGCCAAGTCATCGGTATATTCTAAAGCGATATTTAGCAATTCAACTGCTTTTTCGTGGTTGTCTCTTTTAGAAAAAATATTGGCTTTTTGAATGTAAATTTCCTCATTTGTAGGTTCGATGGAAAACAATTCGTTCAACAGTTTTTCTGCCTGTTCGAGCTTGTCATCATAGACCAACATTTCGACCTGAACGAGTTTCAATCCAGTAGATTTTGGATGTTGTTCTAGTGCTAATTTTAAGGCTTTTTTTGCCAAATTGGCTTTTCCCATATCAAGATAATGAAGGATGATATCTTCAAATTCCTCAGAATCAAAAAAGAGCACTTTGTTGGTTTTCAACATCGACTCAAATTTAGACAGGGATAGGTTGTAATCCTCTTCTTCTTCGCTTAATTGCATTTTTTATTTTTTTGAGTTTGCCCGAAATAAAATTAGGCATCCTTGTTGTCATAGTGAGAAAAATTTGGAATTGTTGTGAACAATTTAATTAACAAGCCACCTAACCCCAGAAGGGGGAATTATAGCGTTCTGAAAATAGAATATCAATATCAATATCAATATCAATATCAATTCAAACTCTAAACTCTAAAATCTAAAATCTAAAATCTAAACTCTAAACTCTAAACTCTAGAATCTAAAATCTAATATCTAATATAGAATCCATTATCTCAATCATAATGGCACAACCTTCTCGAATTTCGTCTTCAGAAATGGTCAAAGGAGGTGTTATTCTTACGGCATTGGCTTCGAATAAAAGCCAAAATAAAATGAGTCCTTTATCTTGGCATTTCAAGATTATTTCATTTGTTATATTAGCACTTTCTGTCATTGCTGCCAGCATCAATCCCTTTCCTCGTACTTCTTTTATCAAAGGATGTACCAAAAGTGATTTGAATAATTTTTCCTTTTCTAAAGTTTCTGCCATTAAATTTGTCTGGGTAATTTCCTGTAAAGTCGCCAAACAGGCTGCCGCAATGACAGGATGTCCACCAAAAGTTGTGATATGACCCAGTTTTGGATTGTAACTCAATAAATCCATCATTTCCGTTGAGGCTGTGAAAGCTCCCACAGGCATTCCTCCTCCCATTCCTTTTCCCATTACCACAATATCAGGAACAACATCGTAATTTTGAAAGCCAAAAAGTTTTCCTGTTCTGCCAAAACCGGGTTGAATTTCGTCGAGTATCATCATTGCGCCCACTTCGGTGCAACGTTGGCGAACTTTTTTCAAGAAATCATTTTGTGGCTCAATAAAACCTGCACCACCTTGAATCGTTTCGAGAATAATTCCAGCGGTTTTGGTGGTAATTTTTTCTAAATCGGCTTCATTGTTGAAGGTAATGAAATCCACATCAGGAATCAACGGACGAAAAATGCGTTTGCGTTCTTCAAAACCCATTACACTCATCGAGCCCATAGTATTGCCGTGATAGGCGTTGTGGCAGGAAATCAATTGGCTTCTGCCTGTAGTTCTTCGGGCGAGTTTTAACGCACCTTCGATAGCTTCGGTGCCTGAATTGACTAAAAATGTTTTATTCAAAGAATCGGGTAGGAGTGAAGCCAATAATTTACAATATTCCACGGCTGGACTTTGCGAATATTCGCCATAAACCATCACGTGTGAATATTTGTCCAATTGATCTTTTATTGCCTGATTGACTCTTGGCGGTTGATGCCCTAGCGTGCAAGCCGAAACTCCAGCCACAAAATCTAAATATTTTTTGTTATTGGTATCAAAAATATAAGATCCTTTGGCATACGAAATTTCCATTCCTAAAGGATAGGGAGAGGTTTGGGCTTGGTATTTTATGAAATCGTTGTTCAATATTTTGTATTTTTTTTCTTTCAAATTCACAAAGAACTTCTATGTATTTGATAAAGTAATTTTATGTGAATAAGTAAGTTGAATTAAAAAAACATTCAATTTATTATTAAATTTTATTAGAATACATAGCTTTCACAATTCCATCCGAAAGTCCAATTTTTGGGACATATATATTTCGGGCACCACTCCATTTCATTGCGTTGAGATAAATTTGGGTTGCGGGAATAATTACGTCTGATCGGTCGGGATTCAAACTCAATTCTGATATTCTTTGTTCGTAAGTCAAAGAATTTAGAAAGGCATATTGCGAATTCAAGTAAATATAAGACATAGGTTTGTCTTCTAATTTTCCTGACATTTTGAATAGTTTATTGATGTTTCCGCCTGATCCAATCATGATAACTTCGTCATAGTTTTTGGTATTGGTTTTTATCCATTTTTCCATTTCTTCCCATACAATATTGCTTACCATTTTATTCAAAAAGCGTACTGTTCCAGCTTTGAAGGATTTAGAAACCACAATTTTTCCGTTATCGAAAAGCGAAAATTCTGTACTTCCACCGCCAACATCTACATAAAGATAGGTTTTATCTGTTTTTAGCAAATGATGCAAATCTGTTGATGCAATTATTACGGCTTCTTTTTTGCCATCGATTATTTCAATTTCGATACCTGATTTTTCTTTAATAATTTCTACAACTTCTTTTCCGTTGTAGGCTTCACGCATTGCTGAGGTGGCAAGAGCTTTGTATTTTTCTACTTTATGCACCTTCATCAATAGCCGAAATGCTTTCATAGCATCAATCATTCGGTCGATATTTTCTTCTGAGATTTCGCCCACCGTGAAGGAATCTTGCCCCAAACGAATGGGGACACGAACTAAGGAGTTTTTGTTGAATTGAGCTTGTTTGCCTTCTTGTTCTACTATATAGGTAATCAACAAACGCATTGCATTGGAACCAATATCAATTGCGGCATATTTTTTAATGTTTAAATTTCCCTCTTTATTTGTTTTAATCTCGAATTTATTCAACATCTATTGTGAATTTCATTTAAAGAATTGCTTCTCATTAAACATTTTTGTGATGAAGTGCTACTTTGTTTTGATAGTAGTTATAGGTTTCTAATTGTGCTCTAAATATTGGCTCATTTTCATCGCGAACTCTATATTTATTATCTAATTTTTCAGAATGATATCGTGCTTTTACATTTCCTTTCCAAGCAATATCAAATATTTCAATCAATTCTTTTTTTATTTTTTCGTCATATATAGGGCAGGTTACCTCGACTCGGGCATCAATATTTCGGGTCATAAAGTCGGCCGATGAGATATAAACTTCGGGATCTCCATTATTTGCAAAAATATAAATTCTAGAATGTTCGAGGTAATTATC
>DMHA01000334.1 GCA_003449615.1 Flavobacterium sp. | reverse complement strand
TCACAAATTTAAGGAAAGAATTACTTATTAATTCAATAATAGTATCAAAATATAAAATAGTAAAAAGAAGTACTAAAAATATTTTAAAATAATTAAGTTATTGAATATCAGTTATTTAATTTACAAAAAATTATGATTGTTAATAATTTTCGTAAATCCTTGATATTCAGTTAACCTTAAATTAATATAGAATGTTTATAACTTTAGATAGAAAATTAAAACTATTTCTTGTTTGTATCAAATAAAAACCTAATCCAAAACGGGAATGAAATAAACAAAAATAGTTTGTATTATTTTTAGAAAAGTTATTGATAAAAAAAATGATATTATTAACAAAAATTAGTAACAAACTTATTTACAAAATCAAGCTAAATTTAATTATCAACCGTTGTTAATAGTTTTTTAAAACAGGTTTAAAATAAAGCTTTTAACCACTAAAAATTATGTTGATAAGTCGGTATAAAAACAAATAACTAAAAATTCATAGTTTTAAAAATAAAGTTATTACAACTATCAACACGCTATAATAACCATTAAAAAATTAATTTAAATTTATTTTTCTTTTTGTTGTTATTAATAAATGTTGATAACTTCAAAAAGTAATTACGAGGAGTTAGGAAGCAAAGCAATCTAGTCCACTATTTTTAAATTAGTATTCAAATTATCCAGAATCTCTTGAACTCTTTCGAAATCATTGAGATGAACTTTGAGATGAATACCGCCGTACGCAATGCTAGCAAATGGATCAATCGCAATTAGATTCTCGTTTTGAAACAAAAAAGGTATTCCTTTACTCTGTAAAATGGATTTCAAAACGATAATTTCGTGAGCAAAATTGAATGTAGTAATCGTTTGAAAATAGTCCATTTTGTAAATTTTTATAAAGATACAAAAGTTATATTTTAGATAAATCTTAATACTTAATACTTTAAATCTTAATACTTCTTCGTAATTTTAGACTTTTAAGAAAATAATTATGAGTAAAAAATTGAGAAAACCAGAAAACAAAGAGAAAGATTTTTCTAATAAAATTATAAAAATACTATCACAAAATTCCAATAAAGCCTTTAACTACAAACAAATAGCCACTCTTTTAGAAAAAGATGATACCAAGAGCAGAAACGAAATCATTAGAGATTTAAAAATTCTTGCATCCCAAAAAAAGATTATTGAATCTGAACCAGGAAAATACCTTATCAAAGCATTAAGTCAAGATTATTACGAAGGAATTATTGATATGACTGGTCGGAAAACCGCTTATTTTGTGTGTCCCGAATTAGAAGAAGACGTTTTTATTCCAACCAATAATTTGAATAGAGCTTTAGACAAAGACACTGTAAAAGTCTATGTTTACAACCGTAGAAAAGGGCGAAGACCCGAAGGCGAAGTGATTGAAGTGCTCGAAAGAGCCAAAACCGATTTTGTTGGCGTTATTGATATTCAAAAGAATTTTGCTTTTGTATCGACTGCCAATCCTAAAATGTACACCGATATTTTTATTCCAAAAGATAAATTAGGCGAAGCAGAGCAAGGCGATGTTGTTTTGGTTCATATCGAAGATTGGCCTAAAAGAGCCGATAGTCCTTTTGGTTCCGTAATCAAAGTACTCGGAAAACCTGGAGAACACGATACTGAAATTCACGCTATTTTGGCTGAATATGGTTTACCCGCAGAATTTCCTGTGGAAGTAGAGGTTTTTGCGCAAAAAATAGATACTTCGATAACTGAAGAAGAAATCAAAAATCGTCGTGATATGCGCGATACTTTGACTTTCACGATTGATCCAAAAGATGCTAAAGATTTTGATGATGCCTTGTCTTTTAAAAGGTTAGAAAACGGAAATTACGAAATTGGTGTTCACATTGCCGATGTTTCCTATTATCTTCAAGAAGGAACTATTCTAGATGATGAAGCTTATCAACGAGCAACTTCAGTGTATTTAGTTGACCGAGTTGTGCCAATGTTACCAGAAGTTTTATCGAATTTTGCTTGTTCCTTACGTCCACAAGAAGAGAAATATACGTTTTCGGCTATTTTTGAAATTTCCGAAAAAGCGGAAGTTATTAATCAATGGTTTGGTAGAACGGTAATTTTTTCAGATCAACGATTTGCTTACGAAGAGGCACAATACATTATAGAAACCAAAGACAATACCATTCCAGCTGAAACTTCTATTACAGGAAATGCTTATCAAGTTTCGGATGAAATTGTCTCTGCAACGCTTAAAATGCAAGATTTAGCCAAAATTCTTCGTAGAAATAGAATGAATGAGGGAGCAATTTCTTTTGATAAAGTTGAAGTAAAATTCAATTTGGATGATGAAGGCGAACCAGAAGGAGTTTATTTTAAAATTTCGAAAGATGCCAATCATTTGATTGAAGAATTTATGCTTTTAGCGAATAGAAAAGTAGCGGAATACATTGGCAAACAAAAGAAAACTTTTATTTATAGAATCCACGACGAACCCAATGAAGATAAATTAATTGCAATGCAAACCGTAATTGCAAAATTTGGTTACAAAATAGATTTCAAGAATAAAGGTGATATTTCGAAATCCTTGAATACTTTATTAAGCGATGTTGTTGGAAAAAAAGAACAAAATTTGATTGATACTTTAGCCATTAGAACTATGAGTAAAGCCAAATATTCGACAGATAATATCGGTCATTATGGCTTGGCTTTTGATTATTACAGCCATTTTACCTCGCCCATTCGTCGTTATCCTGATGTTATGGTGCATCGATTATTGCAATATTATCTCGATGGAGGAAAATCGGTCGATGAAGAAAAGTATGAAGCAAAATGTTTACATTCTTCTACAATGGAAGGCTTGGCGACCAATGCCGAGCGTGATTCTATCAAATATATGCAGGTGAAATATATGCAAAACCACAACGATCAGGAATTTTTAGGTGTCATTTCTGGAGTAACTGAATGGGGAATTTTCGTTGAAATTATCGAAAACAAATGTGAAGGAATGGTTCGAATCCGAGAAATAAAAGATGATTATTACACTTTCGACGAAAAACAATATGCTTTGGTTGGAGCCACTACAAAATCGCTTTTGCAACTAGGCGACGAGATTTATGTTAAAGTTAAAAATGCCGATTTAGTCAAAAAACAATTGGATTTTAATTTTATAAGAAGAAATGAATAGGCGTTTTTTATCTAAAAAACATACTATTTGCAAAGTGCAGTTTGCAAATAGTATTACTATTTGTAAAGTGCAGTTTACAAATAGTATAACTATTTGTAAAGTATAATAAATTTTTTACTACATTTGTATCTTAAAAATTAAGGTAAAATGAATTTTAAAAGAAAGATTTTCAATTCGTTAGAAAAACATTTGGCTGTAAAACAAGTTACCGTTTTAACTGGAATGAGGCGAACAGGCAAAACAACATTAGTAAAACAACTAATGGAAGCTTCGGATATTGAGCATAAATTGTTTTTTGATTTAGAACAATTAGAAGATAGAGATCTTTTTGATGTTAGGAATTATGATTTAATTATAAAAAAATTAAGTGAAGAAGGAATAGATTTTTCTAAAAAAGTGATGATTTGTATTGACGAAATTCAATTATTACCTAATATTCCAAGTGTTATTAAATATTTGTATGATCATTATAATATTAAATTTATTGTAACCGGTTCTAGTTCCTATTATATCAAAAATAAGTTTCAGGAATCGATGGCGGGTCGAAAGAAAATTTTTGAAATTTATCCATTAGATTTTGGAGAATATCTAACTTTTAACAATTATAAATTCAAAGGATTAGAAAATATAGAATCATTAGAAAATGATACTATTATTAAAGAAGAAATTCAAAAAAATTATAATGATTACTGTACCTACGGAGGATTTCCTGAAGTTGTATTAACCGAAAACATTTCCGAAAAGAAAGATTTGTTGCAGGATATTTTAAGTTCTTATATCAATATCGATTTGGTTCAAATTGCCGATATTAAGAAAATTCCAGAATTACGGAATATTATTAAACTTTTGGCAGCACGAATTGGCTCTAAATTGGACATTTCTAAAATTGCAAATACGGTTAATTTGTCCCGGCAAACGGTTGATAATTATATTTATTTATTAGAGAATACTTATTTTATTAAGACCATTCCTGTCTATTCATTAAACGCTGATAGAGAAATTGTTAAGGCTCGAAAAGTCTATTTTCTGGATAACGGAATTGCCACACAATTTGCCGAATTAAGTAGTGGTTCCAAGTTTGAAAATGCTATTTTCAATCAGTTGCATCATTTTGGAGAACTGAGTTATTATCAACTCAAAACAGGACCAGAAATTGATTTTATTATCGACAAAAGAATTGCTTTTGAAGTAAAAGAAACAGCGCAACCCATAGATTACAAGAAACTAATGAATTTGGCTAAAAAAATTAATATCGAAAAAGGTTTTGTCTTAGGCAAAAATAATATCAACTTTGAATCGTTTGTATGGGGAGGAATGATTCGATAATTTTTAATAACTTTTAAATATAAATTATAATGAAAAAGATAGTTTTAATCGTTTTTGTGATGATTTCACAAATCAATTTTAGTCAAACCACATTAAATCTCGGTGATTTTGAAGAAGTAAAAGTCTTTGATCAACTGAATGTAACACTTGTTCCTTCGGACGAAAATAAGATAGTTGTAACAGGAAAAAATGATGACAGTTTTGAAACAGTCAATAAAAATGGTCTTCTAAAATTGAGGATGAAATTGACCAAAATGTTGTCAGGAGATGACACTCAAGTAATTTTATACTTCAAAAACATCAAAAGTATTGATGCCAACGAAGGAAGTATTGTGAGCAGCAAACACATTTTTAAACAAACCACAATAAATTTATCTGCCCAAGAAGGAGCAATGATTGAAGTTGAGCTTGATGTTGATAATGCGACAGTTAAACTTAATTCTGGCGGTATCATTAATTTATCTGGTAATGCAGCCACTCAAAAATCAACAATCACATCTGGCGGAATTTTGAATGCTAAGAATTTAGAAACATCTCAAACTTTTGTCAGTCTTTCAGCAGGAGGAAGTGCCGAAGTGAATGCAAGCACTCTTGTCAATGCAAAAGTAAAAGCAGGCGGTTCAATTGAAATTTATGGTAAACCAAAAGAAATAAAACAAGAAACCTTTGCGGGTGGAACTATTACGGAAAAATAATAAAATCCCTAGAGGCTTTGTCTTTGGGGATTTTCGAATAAATTACAATTTTTTAAAGTTTTTTAAATGATAAATGATATTTTATCAGGAATTCCTTGGGGAATTTTTTTAAGTTTTATGATAGGTCCTGTTTTTTTTATATTATTGGAAACCAGTATTATAAAAGGATTTAGGGCAGCTTTAGTATTCGATTTAGGAGTGGTTTTGGGCGATATAGTTTTCATCTTCATTGCTTATTTGGGAAGCTATCGATTGATAACGAGTATAAAAGATAATTCCGCACTTTTTATGTTTGGCGGAATCTTGATGCTGGCTTATGGTGTTATTTCGTATATAGGATTACACAAACAAAAAAAGGTGGATACTCATAAAATTGATAACGAAATTATCAGAAAAGATTACTTAGGCTTATTCATAAAAGGCTTTTTCCTGAACATTATCAACATTGGAGTATTGGGATTTTGGTTGGCTGTAATTATTTCGGTTGGACCAAAATTAGAAATGCAAAACACTAGAATGTTTACTTTTTTTACCTCAGTAATTGTAACTTATGTGCTGGTTGATTGCATCAAAATACTATTAGCCAAGCAGTTAAAAAACAAAATGACCCCTGTAAATATTCTAAAAATCAAAAAAGGAATTAGTATTGTTTTGATGATTTTTGGAATTGCTTTAATCATTCAAGGTTGGTTTCCAGAAGTAAAAAAAGATGTTATAGAAAGAATAGATAAGTAGTATTTTTAAAGAAATATATTAGCAAATAAATTAAAATATAATCTTGAGTCCGCTCCGAAAAGGTCTTTTTTCTAATTTTGGACGATTTATTATTTTTTTATATTTGTAAGTAACTGATAATCAATATTTTTTCTTTGAAACTATTAAAAAGAAGCAAAAAAAGACAAAATAGGGTTGCCGGAGCAGACTCAATCTTTTTTTTCAGTCAAAAATTTTAAAACTTGTTTTCTACTTCGGCTGCTTGTAACATTAAGTAGTGCATATCGGTATTTTTTACAAACGGTTTAGCCAGCTGACTACCAGGACCAAAAAGAGCTAACTCTGTATAATCTGCAGAGTGATTCATGCTTATCCAACCTACCGAGTTGTATTTTTGTTGTATTTCTGATAATTTTTTAAATGGTAAAGATTTTGGGTTATAAAGCTCATTTTCTGTTTTTACATTCATATAATAACTTAATAATTCTTTTGCCTCTTCATTTTTTAAAACAAAATTATTAGCAAATTCAACACGTTCTATAACTTGACTTTCAGAGGTTTCTTTTCCAATACCGTTCAAAATCCATTCATTGGTTTGTTTGTATTTTTGGATAGAATCAAAATTACTGTTGGCCTCTTTGCCATATATTATACCAGGATTTGCATTTCCGTGATCGGAAGTAATTATAACCAAGGTGTTTTTGTCTTTTTCGGCAAAGTCTATTGCTACTTTCACAGCCTCGTCGTGAGCCACTTGATCGTAGATTAAACCTGCAATATCGTTGGCATGAGCAGCCCAATCTACCTTTCCTGCTTCAATTTGCAATACAAAACCTTCGGTATGATTTTTCATTTTATCAATAGCACGTTGAGCCATTTCTGCCAATGTTGGAATTTTTTCTGTAAGTTCTTTACTGTTTTCATGATCTTTGGTGTAGGGAAGTCCATCGTTATAAAATACTCCAAGTATGGGCTTGCTATTATCTGATGCCATCATTTCGCTTCGCGTTTTTACTACATTAAATCCTTTTGCGGTAAATTCTTGATACATATCGCGCTTATCTTTGCGACTATCTGCTGAAAAGTATTTGTTTCCGCCTCCCATCATGATATCGAATTTTAAATCCAAATACATCTCAGCAATGTTTTCCTGACTATTTCTACTTTTTGATGCAACACAAAAACCAGCTGGAGTTGCATGAGTTATGGGTACAGTAGTTACACAACCTGCCATTTTTCCTGCTTTTTTAAATTTTTGCCAAATAGGTAAGTATTCTTCACCATTGACACCTATATTTAAAGATCCATTTTTAACACGAAAGCCGCTTCCCCATGATGAACTAGCGGCAGCAGAGTCTGTTACAATAGAAGAAGCCGAAGTCATATCCATCAAAGAACGAGTTATTCTATTGTCTTTATACAATTGAATCCAGTTAGTTCCTTGTCCTGTTTTGCGACTCAAATAGATATCTGCCATGTTAAGAGTGCCAATGCTCATACCATCGCTTACAATAAAAATTATATTTTTAGCTTTTTTATTTTTTTGAATAAAATTAGCATCAAAATCGTTAGCCGAACTGCTAAATGGATTCAATAAAGATGCCCCAATTGTAAAAAGCGAACCGTTTCTTAAAAATTTTCTTCTTTCCATTTTGATTTGATTTTTTTCAAATTTAATAAAATATTCGGCATTGTTAACCTAATATAGTTTTAAAATATTTTCTAATTCTAAAATTATTGTAAACTATTCAAAATCAGATTTTAACAAAATAATCACCATCTATACTAAATTAACAATGCTAAAAAAACCTCTCAAAAAGAGAGTTCAATTCTGAGGCATCGTCTGGATTTGAACATAACTTTAATTCATTTTTTAGATTCTTCCTTCGTCAGAATGACAAACATAAAAAAAACCTCCCGAAAAGAGAGGTTGATTCAGAGGCATCGTCCGGATTCGAACCGGAGTAGGAGCTTTTGCAGAGCCCAGCCTAGCCGCTCGGCCACGACGCCAATTA
>DMHA01000028.1:1417-6446 GCA_003449615.1 Flavobacterium sp. | reverse complement strand
GCTACTTTTTGAATAGCATCTTTATTATCGGTGGTTTTTAGCGAATCAATTTTTTTTTCAATTAACGAAATATGGCTTTTTTGTGCCTTAATTTTTTCTTTCTTTTTATCAATTACATTAGTTTCAATTTGTCCGAAAAGATTTGTAGCTTCTAATGTTTCTTTTTGCTCTGGTTCGTTTTCAATTTGTGTAAGTTTCTTTTTTTCTTCATTGAGTTGCTTTTTAAGATTTGCTATTTCTTCTTCTTTATTAGTAATTAATATATCGCTTATTTGTGTGGCAATTTGTTTGCGCAGTGCTTTATCCTGCTGTTGTAAATGCAATTTATCTTTTCGTGTTTTGGCATTAAAATACTCGTGCCTAGTTATTTTGAGTTGTTCCTGCAAAACTTTCACAGGATTATTTTCAGAAAACAAATCGGTTGTTGGTATTTCTAAACGTATAAGTGTATTAGCAGCAACAAATTTGGTTTCGAGGTTTGGCAGAGAGCGTAAGCCAAGGTTTTCTTTTTTGCTGTCTTTATCTTGGTCTATTATTAACGAAATAAAAAAGCGGAGCTTTGAAATCTGCACTGCTATAGGTTGTATGTCAATTCCATAAATGCAGTTTTCAATAAGGTAAAGTTTACGGGCGTAGTCGTCAAAATAATTTTTGCTTTCAAAAATTTCTTCAATTTCTTTTAACCGTTCATCTACTGCTTGTATTGCCTTTTCTCTAACAGCTTTGTCACTTAAGCCGGCAATGCTCTTTTTATCTTTTTCAAGTTCTTTAATTTGCTTGCCAATAATTTTTTCTTTTTGCTGTGCTTTCCATTTTTTGTTTTTAGGGTCAATTTTTTGCAGTAAGTGCACCATTTTATGCAATACACCCATTGGGAAAGCCCCCGAACCGCAAGCAGGGTCGAGTATTTTGGCATTATTTATTGCTTCAATAAGTTCATCGGTTTCTTTTGAGTTAAGAGGGTTTCCTTCATCATTGTATGAAAACAAATTCCGTAAACGACTATCAAAGTCATCTGTGTTTATTTCTGTATTTTGTTTCAGATATTCAATTAACGAATCGTCAACCATATAATTAACAATCTCGCGGGGAGTATAAAAACTACCGGTTTGTTTACGGGCTGTTGTTTGTGTTTCGGGGTTGTAACTAGCCAATAGGTTTTCAAAAACTTTGCCCAACAATTCGGGGTCGAGGGCAATTTCTTCTTCTATTGGGGTGTTTTCGGCAACGGTGAATTTATAATTATTCAGAATGTCAATTAATCCTTTCACATTTTTCAGTATGGGCTTTTTAGCTTCGGGGTCGTAATATTCTGTTAAATCAACTTCAGGATAAACCCCAAAAAACAAATAATCGGGTACAATTGCTTGTTTTCCATCCAGACGCGTAAAACCATCAACAAAAATTTGTTCTTTCTTTCCCTTTTCAAGTTTTTCTTCATCAAACTTATCGAGGCAATCGAACAAGCCACCGTTTAAAAATGGAATGTCTTTAAATAAACTAACAATTTCTATTTTTGAGATGTTGAATTTATCAGGATAACGGTATTTGTTTTTAATACCCTGGTCAAGTTTATTTTTTCTATCATGGTCTTCGGCAAAATCACGTTCATCCATTTTTTGGTTTAGCGTACCAAAAAACAGGTTTTGTAATATTGCCTGATAAAAATTGCTTGCCTTTTTATTTTTCTGAAAATCTTTTAAAATTGTTGAAAGATATTTTTCATTAAACAACGATGCCGGCACGAGGTTTTTTTCTTTAATAAACCAAATAAAAATTACTCGTGTAATAAGCCGTATAAGGTTTGTGGCATTTCGTACATCTTTCTTTTTTTCAATATCGTCAGGGAATTGCACTTTATCCATAGCCCAGAAATACCAGTTTGCAAGCTCCTGGAAGAATTTTTTATTCAGAATATTTACATCAAGCACATTTAACCATTGCGCATGAAGTTGTGCATAATTGGTAACTCCTGACGCTTTTGTAAGATCTTGTAAAATTCGTTGATGCCCTGCGTGTATATTTTCAGGTTTGGTATGAATATCTCTAAGAATAATTACCTTACCCGCTTTTTCACCTTGTCGCCAATTTTGTAAATATTTAAAGCGTTCGCTAATGGCTATGGATATTACGGCTTCGGAATCAACAGTATATTTTAGAATTAAAGCAACAGGCATTTTTTGGCTGATGCGGTTAAAAGCCCTTGTTATTTCTGAAATTTCGGTACGGGTAGGTTTTGACGAGAGTTCTAATGCAAACAACATTAAGCCATCGTAGTTTTTATCGCCTTGTTGCAAGGCCTCTTTAAGGTTGTAGTTTACATCTTTTTTTTCAGTTATTTGAAAAACGGAATCGTCAATAATCCCTATAAAAAAAGTATTAGTAATAGATTTAAAATTTTCTTTGTAAAAGTCTTTCAACAAATTTTTTGTTGGTAATGCTTCAGCAGTATTTGAATTTAGTTTAATACCTAATTGCTGAAAAAGATTTGTTGCTGCTTCAAAAAGATTGCTTGTATTGAATAATGAAAGATTCATACGTTATTATTTTAATTTTTTTACATTCAGATTGGTAACCAGAGATTTCATGTGCTGAATAGCTGTTTTATTAAGCTGTTTAAGTCTCTCAGATTGATTTAAACCCTGATGAATAAGAACTGCGTTTATGCTTTCTAAATTGGATAAAATTACCAGTTGTTCAATGGTAGCGTAATCACGAACATTGCCTTCTTTATCGGAGTTATCTTCACGCCATTGTTTAGCAGTAAATCCAAACAGAGCCATATTCAGCAAATCAGCTTCATCGGCGTAAACGAATTGTATTTGAGATTTTGAAAGTTCATTAGGTATAAGGTTTTCTTTGATGGCATCGGTATGAATGCGGTAATTTATTTTTGAAAGAGTACGTTGCAAGTTCCATTCGAGTTTAAGACGATCGTTTTCATCAGCTTTCAGGCGTTGGAACTCTTTAATTAAATAGAGCTTAAAACCTGAGCTTACCCAAGATGCAAATTCAAAAGCAATGTCCTTATGAGCAAAAGTGCCACCATTTTTTCCTTGTTTAGAAATGATTCCCTTTGCGTTAGTTGTTTCAATCCATTTGGTAGGTGAAAGTGTAAATGAATTAGAGCCTGCTTCAAAGAGAAAGGAGTCGAATTCGACCCCTTTAAAGGTTGAGTTATTTAATTGCTCCCAAAGTCCTAAGAATTCAATAGTTGTGCGCGAACGCATCCAGTTTTTTACCACATCTTTTGGTTCTTCTGCATTTTTGTTTCGAGCAATATCTGTTAGTGAAATGTAATCCTCGTTTTCTATTCTAAAAGTTGCAATTTGAATGCCTTTTACAATTATAATTTCATTTTTTGCCATATATTCTATTTTATCCTCAAATTATAGAGGTTTAATTATACCGAATTCGGGGTAATTGAAATCTGGATTGTTTATTCTTTCCCAAACACTAAGGTATTCAATTGTATTTTTGTTTGTAATCCATTTACCTATTAATCCACTGCCTTCATTGAAACCAACCGTCATATCCGTTAGGCTTATGAAATTTATTTCGTGCTGATTAATGACAGTAATTTTATTTCCGTTAACAGTAACTTCTTTTATTCTTGTACTATTATTCATTTACCTTCATCTATTTATTTGATATAACAAACCAGTTTATTAAATCAAAATTTTCTGGTTTAAACTTATCTTCCAGTTTTTTTTGTTCGGGAGATATTTTCTTCGGTGAAATATCGCCTGCAAATATATTTTGAATTTGGTTTACTGCAATAGGCATTGCTTGCGCATTCACCCAATTAGAAACCGAGTCGGATAATTTTTGGATAATATCTTTATCTGCATTTTCAATTTGCTTTGGGACAAAACGGGTTTCAAGTTTATGATGTCGCAAAAGCGTAAGAATTTCCTGATTGTTATTTAAAATAATACCTTTTGTTTTATCATCAAAAGATTCATGGAGCAAATGAATTTCTTCATAAACATGCTCTACAACCTCGTCGGGTCTTTTAGGATAACCAAGTACAGCAACAATGCTATTCGGTATTGCCGGCCACTTTTTGTTAGGTTTAAAATTAAAACCAGTAAAAACGCCATTTGGGATTTTCTTAAAAAACTCCTCGTTTTTTTTGAAAAATTCAAATAATTCCTGTCTAAATTGCTCAAGCGACAAATCATTCAAGCCAAGTGTTTCATCGTTAACTTCAATATCATCCCAGGTTACTTGTAATTGGTCGAGCATTTTTTGAGCTTGTTTGGGCAACAAAGGATTGTCTTCAACTATTTTTTGAAATTCAGGAGTGAGATTTTCATCCATTTCGGTACCAACAACACTCATTAGAGCCATACGGCTTTCAACTCTCGACTTTAACTTTAAATAATCCTCATAATTTTTTCCAGGCCAGAAATTAATTCCGTAAATAATTTTATTGGGTGAACCAAGTCGGTCAATACGGCCCATTCGTTGAATTAGGCGAACCGGATTCCAATGTATATCATAATTTATAACAGTATCGCAGTCTTGCAAATTTTGGCCTTCACTTAAACAGTCGGTAGCAATTAGCACATCAATAGGTGCTTCAATTTTTTTCAGCGTATTTTTATCGTATTTTTTAATTAATTCAAACCATTTCTCATAAGATACTATCCATTTATCTCCTTCTTTAAATTCATCGCCAAGCTTTGCTTTTTCATATAATTCGCTCCAATCTTTTTCGTTGTATAACTTGGTAAATGGAGCAAATCGTTCAAGAATGATTTCAAATTTTTCTCCAGTATAACCGTCAATTGTTTCGCTGATTGAGCCAGAAACATAAGCTAAATTTACTATTTTAGAATCTTTTAGTTTGTCATATAAGAATTTTGCGGTGTCTTTAAAAACAGTAAAAATTAATACTTTTTTATTATCGCTTTTTTGCTTTGCTTTTATGTGTTCAATGAGTTTATCTAATTTTGGATCCTTGCATTTTTTCTCATTAAATGCATTTTCGTAGAGGCTAAGATTTTGTTTAAGTAGTTTCAGT
>DMHA01000028.1:1096-1359 GCA_003449615.1 Flavobacterium sp. | reverse complement strand
TTGAAATATCAGCTTCAAGATGCTTTTTGAAAAGGTCAATATTTGTTATTGACGATAATGCAATTGGATTCTTTTTACCTAAAGTTATAGGTTCGTCAGTATTATTATTTTCTGCTGCTGTTTCTTCAATTTCTTCTTGTTCCTCTTCTGTAAGTTCACTTTCGATGCTTATATCTTGCTTATTCTTTTTAAATTTTTCAACTTTACTTAAAGCATTTTCATGATGCTTTAATATATTTTCCACTGTAATTTTGAATGAGAAC
>DMHA01000028.1:0-1029 GCA_003449615.1 Flavobacterium sp. | reverse complement strand
TTCCAATCTTTTCATTAGAAGAATATACATCATTTTTACTAAGAACTTTTCACGTTGTTTAGGGTTTTCTAAAACACTTTCAATTTTAAGGTCTTTGATGTATTCGGAAGGACGATACGCTGTGAGGTTAACTCTTAACGCATTTAATATATCTTCAAATGAATTTAAGTCACCAATTTTTTCGGGCGTTATATAGTTATTTATTGGTAAGCCTTTTTTTGGAAAATTCATTTCTCCAAACTCACTTTCAATTAATTTTCTTGTTCTTGCAACAATTAATGCATCTGTTAGCTTTTCAAATTTTAATGGTAATTTGTTTATAAAGTCAGCGATTTTTCTGTTGTCGAGACTCGTCCATTCACCAAAATCTTTTTGAGCATTTCTGAAAATACTTTCTAAGCTTTCAATTTCCAATTCGGTTTCTTTAAACCCGTCATCTTTACCTTTAGTCATCAGTTTAAACTGATTCCTAATATCCATTAATTTGTTGTTGATGGGAGTAGCTGAAAGATGCAAAACTTTTACATCTCGTTTAATTTTTTCGGGCATTAATACGTGATCAACTAAAAATTTGTAGCGTGAAGATTTATCATTTCGTAAATTGTGGCTTTCATCAATAACGATAAGTAATTTTTGTTTTCTTTGAATTTTAACAAGGGGAAAATCAGGATAACCTGAAGTTAATCGTTCATCTTGTAAATCTGTATGGTTTCTAACAAAGTATTCAATCTCATCTTTCTCAAATCTGGAACCTCTATGAGATTGGTATTGTTCCCAATTATTTCTTAACTTTTTAGGGCAAATCAAAACTACTGTATAACCCTTGGTTTCGAAATATTTCATTACAGCTAAAGCAGTCCATGTTTTACCAAGACCAACAGCATCGGCAAGTATTGCTCCGTTGAATTTTTGGAGCATTTTTATTAAGCTAATAGCACCCTTTTGCTGGTAGGAAAATAAGGTTTTATAAATAACAGTTTCCTCTAAATGTGCAATTTCACGTTTAAATTCAGCATCGGTGGAAAGTGC
>DMHA01000344.1 GCA_003449615.1 Flavobacterium sp. | reverse complement strand
ACTTACGAACGTTTAGTCGGAGTTAGCGAAAAAGTTGCAGCAACCGTCTAATTTCTAGCTGTTAGCAATTAACTCAAACAATTATAACGCGGGATCAATCGATCTCGCGTTTATTTTATATTGATTTTAGATTTAGCACGATCAAACTGTTAGCATTAATCTGGTTTTTGCTATAGTGAAAGGGTCAGTTCGCCTTCGCGGACTTTTATAATTTTTTTTGTCTAATAAATTTGATAACTTGCATGAAAACAATAGCCAAAAATATGATTAGGAATAAAATTGCACTTAATTCTATAGCGATCCAGAATATTGCTAAAAAAGGTAATAAAAATAAACTGAGTATTATTAATAAAATAAAACAGGGAATGGCTAACCAATGAATTGTTAAAAGTCGAAATAATGGTTCTATCACTTGTAAAATCTGTTTTTGCTTAAGATAGATTCCCATTAAGGATAGTAAAAGAACTATCTCACCCCAGAAATCTTCTAGCTTTCTTGCTACCAATGAACTTTGTTTATAATATTCAACAGCTTTGTCTGAATTTCCCAATTTAGAATAAGCATTTCCTAACCGTCCTAAAATATCCTTTTCAGCTTCAAGGTTAATTGTTTCTCTAGCTTCTGATAAGCTTTGTTCATATAAATTAATAGCAGTATTATAGTTTTTAATCTTAGAATAAGCCAACCCTAAATCTGCTAAAAAATTAGCCTTGAATTCATTTCCTCCTACTTTTTCAAGTATGGAAATAAGTTCTTGACCATAAACAATTACTTTTTCATACTCTTTTTTTGCCTCATAAGCATCTTGCAAACCCTTTAATGCCATGAAAGTCATTTGCTTATTATTAATTTTTTTAGTCAAAAGTAACATGGTTTTATAAGAGTCAATAGCTTGAGTATAATTTTTTTCTAAATTATAAATTTCCCCTACCCTTACTAATGCGCCTATTTTTCCTTGATCATCATCTGTTTTTTGTGCAATCTTTAAAACTTCTTGATAACAATCAAGTGCTTGAGTATAGTTTTTTTGTGATCGATAAGTTTCTCCTAGTCCACGCCATCCATGCAGTTGAAGTTTAGCATTGTCAGATTGTTGAGCTAAAGAAATACTTTGGTTATACCATTCCATTGCTTGCTCATAATCTTTATTAGCATAGCAAACATCTGCCATATCTACTAAGGCTTTATTCTTGACTGCTAAATCTTTAAGTTTATCGGCGGTATAAAAACAATGTTGCAAATATTCAATTGCTTTAGTATAGTCTTTTAGTTTACGGTAAATCAAGCCTAAATTCCTTCTACTTTTTTCCTGTAAGCTATAAGATTGAAGTTGTATCGCAATTTCTAAACTTGAATGAGAAAAATTAAGTGCTTGCTCATAATCTTTGAGATGACGGTAAACAATTCCTAAATTACCTTTAGCGGTTCCTTCTAAATTAAGATCTTCTATTTCTTGAGCAATAGCTAACTGCTGTTGATAATAATCAATTGCTTTATCGTATCTTTTACGAAATGAATAAAATCTTCCAATATTACCTAAAGTTCCTCCCTCTTTTAAACGATCTTTAGCTGTTTGACTAATTTCCAGACTTTTTTGATAGCAGTCCATCGCTAAACTATACTTTTTTTGTGATAGATAAGCATTACCTAAATTTCCTAAAGCTCGTCCTTCTCCTATAATATCTTTTATTTCTTGACTAATAACTAAACTTTGCTGATGGTAATCAATAGCTTGATTAGGTTTTCGTAAAGCTAAGTAGCAACTACCAAGACCACTCAAAAAAATAGACTTTACGTTTAAATTAAGCTGACCTGGTTCTAAAATATTTCTGTAAAGTTCAAGGGACTCTTGATAATATCCCCAAGTGTAAAGCTGATTGTGAAATTGCTCCTGAGTTGGGGTATTCAGTTGAACTAAAAGAAGTTTGCTGGCTTTCTCCCATTCTTCTAATTCACAAAGATCACGAAACGCTTCAATATAGCCTTTAATTTTATCCAAGTTAGAAGCATTGGATGGAAGCTCATACTGAGTTAACCAATTGGAAATAGCACGATAATGGGTTCGTTTCCAACGAGGTTTAATCAATTTAATGGTTGCTAGATCAATCCCCAATTGTGCTAAAATATCTTCTCCGGGTGGCGTAATATTACTCATTTTCATCCTCTAATTGTTTACGATGGTCTAATGCTACACTACGAATTAAATTATGTTGTCTAATCAGCAATTGATCATTTTCAACAACTTCTTCAACTAAATAGCGATCGCGTAATGCCTCTAAAGCTAATTTTTGTTCCTCTGAATTACAATCCCAATCTTGCAAATGAGATAACCAAAATTTCTCTGAAACAGGACAGCGATAAACCGATGCTTCACAGATTAAGCGATAAGCATTTAAGAAATCCTGTTGTAATCTATTAAAGGTTTTTTCTAATCGAATTCTAACACTTTTCCTTAATTGTCGAGTATATCGATCTAATTGCCAATTATCATCCGCCGATGCTATTTTACCTGACTCTTTAGCTTCTGCGATCGCTTTCTCAACTTCTTCAATTTCCGACCCGTACTGATTCCAATAAGCCACAATATTCCCGAAAAATGGTTTATTTCCAATTTCTCCAGCAATCACTCGTAATGCCAAAGGATGACCTTCATAGGCTTTACCGATTCTTTCGAGATAAGGTTGACTTTCTGGAGTGATTTCTAGTCCGATTTTCTCAAATAAAGCTAATTGTTCAGATGCAGTTAATCCACTTAATACTTGACACTGAAAAAAGTTTTTATATCTAGCCGGAAGGGAATTAGGAATATCTTGAGATGTGATAATAATTCGACTTTTGCAAGATTTTAAAGCCAGAAAAGTTTCAAAAAATTTACCCCATAACTCATCCTTAAAATCATTCCATCCTTCCTGTTCATTTCCCACTAATATATTTTCTACAGAATCCATCACAATCAAATAAGGATGTTTTTCTAAATATTGGACTAATTGAGCTAAAATCTTTTTAGGATCTATAACCTGATCAGTACCCTGGCTATCTTTCGAGGGAATAAATTGACCCCACTTTTGTAACCATCGAATTGCTACACTATAAAAATCTGAAGATTGCTGATCATGTTCAAAATTTTCTTGTTGAAATTTAGTCCAATCTCCCTGTAAAAAAGTTTCTTGTAATTTTACAGTTAAACATTCAGCTAAAGCAGTTTTACCAATTCCTGAAATTCCTAATAAAACGAACAACCGACATGAACCTTGTATTTCTTCTATTAATTCCGTGACTAATTGTTCTCGACCCACCCACATTTCATCATAAGCAAACCATGCTGGAATTTCACGGTTTTCTGTTGGTGAACTTTGATCTACAATTTCTTCCCAAGATGGCACATTCACAGCCTCACAAATTTTAACAAACACATCTTGATTAATTGCTTTCTGACACCAAAAACGCTTTAGGGTAGCAACGGAAGTTTGAGCTTCAGAAGTCCAAGCAGCAGAATGTTTATTCCATCCCTTCTTGTTTCTTTGCTGATCTACAATTTTTAATCCTATTTCAGAAGCTCTGAGAGTTGCAGCCATAGTAATTGTTTTCCTTATCAACACCTATTTAATCTTTATAACTCATCCCATCTGTTTTGTTGGCTCAGTTTTGGCTCAGTTTTTGGTTCAGGGTAGAAATGGGACAAAGATTGAACTGAAATAGAGCCACCAAACCTTTTGAGTTCGGAGATGATAGAGATTAGCAAGCAAAACTAAAGTGATGAGTTGTTTGCAGATTCAATTGTTAATTTTTAACGAGGATAAAAATCATGAAAAATCAAAATTTTGAACAACTAGAACTACCTTTTATGAAAGAGATGAATGCCTTAAACCAAACGCAAAATGCAATTCAAAGTATGCTGAATTTGACTTGGAATAATGTACTGATGAACTTAACTAAACCAGGAACAAAAGAACTGATGCGACAACATGGCAAACTGATCGCTATTCATAATGGAGAAGTTTGGATTAAAATGTCCTCTCCTCAACTATTACGACTGGTTCAGCATAAAATTTCAGAAGTAGAATTAGCATTTCAAAAATCTTTTGGTGTCTCGATTAAAATTCATCTTGAAGCCTAATTTTTTAGCAAAATTACTAAGAAATCTGGTTTCTAACCTAAAAAAAATTCCTCTAAAGGCTAGAGAATATTTTACCCATTCTCTAGCTTCAGCAGGAAGTTGATGTCAACCCAAATTGACAAATATAACTAAAAAGAACCAATAAAATTAAAATTACCTTTGCAGGATAAACAAAAAAATTTAACTGCCCCCTCCTGTAATTTTAGAAGGGCAAGAATTAAT
>DMHA01000317.1 GCA_003449615.1 Flavobacterium sp. | reverse complement strand
GAAAAAGTTTAAATCACTTCTATATTAACTTTATAATAATTTTAAATGCTTCATAATTCTATTTTTCGATATATTTCATGTTTTATTTCATTGAGTGTCACATTGAGTGTCACATTGAGTTTTTCACAGGAACTTCCCCCAATAATTAAATATCCAGCTTTAATTTATGAGGGAGGAAATCAAAACTGGATGATTTCACAGGATAAAAATCAGCATCTCTATTTTGCCAATAATGAAGGGCTTTTGGAATTTAATGGTTCAAATTGGTCACTCTATCCCTCTCCAAACGAAACGATAATACGTTCGGTAAAAGTAATTGGCAGTAAAATTTATACGGGGTGTTACATGGAATTTGGTTTTTGGAAAAGACAGGAAGATAGCAGATTAAAATATTTTTCACTAAGTAAGTATATAAAAAATAAATTAATAAAAGATGAAGTTTTTTGGAATATCATCAGTTATGATCAATGGGTGGTTTTTCAGTCATTGAATAGAATTGTTATTTATGACTCACTAAAAGGAAAATTTACTTTAGTGGACTCTAAAAATGGTATAACAAAATCCTATAAAGCAAATAATTCTATCTATTTTCAATCTTTAAACAATGGACTTTATGAAATTGAAGCTGGAAAAAGTAAGTTGATTTCCAATGATATTATACTTCAAAAAAACAGAATTGTCAATGTTTTTTCTAGCGATGATGGACTTCTAATTCAGACGGAGTTCAATGGGTTTTATAAATTATCTAATTCTATTTTATCTAAATATTCTACCGCTGTCGATGCTGAGTTAGCCTCAACAAGTATTTACAGTAGCATTAAATTGATGGATGGAGGTTTTGTTATTGGTACAGTTTCAAAAGGGATTTATATTCTGACCAAAGAGGGCAATTTGAAATATCACATTACTCAAATTTTAGGATTGACTAATAATACTGCTTTGTCATTGTTTGAAGATTATGATAAGAATCTTTGGGTGGGTTCAGATAACGGAATCAATTGCCTTAATCTTCAATCTCCTATTCATAGTAGCACTGATGACACTGGTAATTTGGGAACGGTGTATGCGGCAAAACTCTATCACGGAAAATTGTATATTGGAACAAATCAAGGCTTGTTTTATAAAAACAATAAAAGTAGCGAGGAATTCAAACTAATAACTGGAACAAAAGGACAGGTTTGGTCTATATTTGAATATGATAATAGCTTGTTTTGTGGCCACGACTCGGGTACATTTATTATCGAGGGGATTGTTGCAAAAAATATATTTTCTATGTCAGGCACATGGAAATTTCAAACGATTCCCAATCAAAAATCACTTTTATTACAAGGAAATTATTTTGGAATATCGGTTTTGGCTAAAGTAAATAATCAATGGGTTTTTAGAAATAAAATAAATGGGTTTGATTTTTCTTCACGATATTTCGAAATTGATAATTCAGTTGGGGTTTATGTTAGTCACGAAAAGCAAGGTGTTTTTAGATTACAATTGGATTCTAAATTACTCAAATCCCTATCTTTATTAACTTATAAATCCCCGAAATTTGGAAAAAATTCGGGCTTGGTAAAGTTTAATAATGAAATCTATTACGCTTATAAAGAAGGTGTTTTTAAATTGGATTTTAAAACAAAACAATTTGAAAAAGACGCTTTATTAAGTTCAATTTTTGAAAACAACCAATATACTTCTGGGAAAATGATAATAGATGATTCTAATAAAATTTGGCTATTTTCAAAAAACCGCATCCATTATTTTTCGATGAGTAAACTGGGCAATCAACTCAAGCAAAATGCTATTCCCATTCCTGCTTCACTTACTAATGCGATGCCTGGCTATGAAAATGTTACCCAAATATCAAATTTTGATTATTTAATAGGTACGACCGATGGATATTATGTTTTGAATATTAGTGACTTAACGTCAAAAAAGTATTCAGTTTCTATATCGGAAATTACCACAAACAAATTAGGTGAAGTACCAATTAACCGGTCTTTTATTATAGATGGAGAATTTGAATATAACGAAAATAACATATCATTTAATTATACAGTTCCCGAATACAACAAATATATTAAAGCCGAATACCAATATGTACTAGAAGGATTTCAGGACGACTGGAGTGAATGGAGCACAAAATCAAGCGTGAGTTTCAAAAATCTTTCTTCCGGAGATTATGTTTTTAGGGTAAGAGCCAAATTTGCCAATTCGGCTATCGAAAATAACGAGGTTTATTCTTTTACAATTCTAAAACCATTCTACAGAACCAATTTGGCCATTTTTATTTATTTTTTGATTATAGTAGCATTTTCCTATTATATTCACAAAGCCTATCGCAATTTTTATCGTAAACAAAGCGAAAAGTTAATCGAGGAAAATAATAGATTACTAGAAATTAAAGAACTCGAATTAGAACAGCAATTGATGAAAGTTGAAAACGAAAAACTCGTTTTGGATGTAGATTTGAAAAATAAAGAATTGGCGTCAACTTCAATGGCTCTAATAAGTAAGAATGAATTGCTAACATTTATAAAAGAAGATTTAAAAAAGAATTCCGAAAGCAATAGTTTTAGCATAAAATCAGTCATTAAAACTATAAATAAAAACATTACCGAAGAGGATTCTTGGAAGGTTTTTAAAGAAGCTTTTGATAGTGCAGATAAAGACTTTTTGAAAAAAATAAAACTAGCACATCCGTTATTAACCCCTAATGATTTAAGACTTTGTGCCTACCTTAGATTGAACCTTTCGTCAAAAGAAATTGCACCTTTACTCAATATCTCATTGCGGAGTGTTGAAATTAAAAGGTATCGTTTGCGTAAAAAAATGGATTTACATCACGAACAAGGTCTTGTTGAGTATATTTTATCTGTATAGTTTGATTGTTTTATTTGAAATTTAACTATACATTACCACAACATTAACGTTTTCTTTCTTTCTGTCAATACTGATTTTTGATTTGACAAATCTTAAATTCTTCAATAAATACTTTACTTTTTTTACTTTTAAAAATTAAATATACTTTTTTTTGCGTTGTATGTTTTTTGTTGTGGTTCTTTTTGAAGATACTTTACTTTATTAAGATAAATTTACCAAAAGATTTTTAGATTTAAAATTTCACTTAAATCATTTTATAATTTCTTTAAACACTTTAATTCAATAAATAATATGAAAAAAATTATTTTTTTACTAACGCTTTTTAGTTGTTCTTTTTCATCTTTTTCTCAAGCAGATAAAGTGCTTGTTGACAAAAAACAAGATGGCTTGAAGCTTAAAGTAAATGGTCAAGATCTCATAGTGAATGGGATGAATTGGGATTATTTTCCCATTGGAACAAATTTCAATTACAGTTTATGGAAGCAACCAGAACAAGTCATTCAAAAAGCATTGGATGATGAAATGGGACTTCTGAAAAATATGGGTGTAAACACGATAAGAGTTTACACTGGAATTCCGAAAAAATGGATTGAATATATTCACACCAATTACGGTATCTATACCATGCTAAATCACTCTTTTGGTCGCTATGGGTTAACCATAAATGGAGCTTGGGTTGCAAATACTGAATATTCGGATGCTGCAACACAAAAAACACTTTTGAAAGAAACGAAAGAAATGGTCGAAGAGTATAAAAATACCAAAGGGCTACTTTTATTTTTATTGGGTAATGAAAACAACTACGGTTTGTTTTGGGATGGTGCAGAAACCGAAGATATTCCAATGGAAGATAGAAAATCTACCGTTCGTGCCGAATCAATGTACAAATTATTTAACGAGGCAACAGCAGCAATGAAAGCCATTGACCCCTCGCATCCTGTAGCTATTTGTAATGGCGATTTGTTGTTCCTTAATATTATAGCCAAAGAATGTCCAGCAGTTGACATATTAGGAGTCAATGTTTATCGCGGAATTTCGTTTGGCGATTTATATGAACGTGTGAAAAAAGAATATGGAAAACCGGTATTATTAACAGAATTTGGTTCAGATGCTTTTAATGCTGTTGCCAATGAAGAAGATCAAAATGCACAAGCAAAATTATTGAAAGGAAACTGGAAAGAAATTTATGAAAACGCCGCCGGAATGGGCAAAAGCGGCAATAGTTTGGGTGGTTTTACCTTTCAATTTAGTGATGGTTGGTGGAAATTTGGACAAACCAAAAATTTAGATTTGCACGATTCTAACGCCTCATGGTCAAACGGTGGTTACATTTTTGATTATGTTAAAGGCGAAAATAATATGAACGAAGAGTGGTTTGGAATTTGTGCCAAAGGGCCAACTAATTCAAATGGAACCTATCAATTATATCCTCGTGCCGCTTATTATTTGTTAAAAGATTTACACAAATTTAATCCCTTAACACCCGGAAATTCTACCGAAAAGTTATACCAACATTTTGGTAATTTTGAAATTATGGATGCCGCACTTAGAGCCCGAGCAGACAAAGCGGCACTATCAGTTGGTTCAATTGAAAAGATTCGAATTAGTAATTTAAGAATAGAGTCCACCACCTTCAATACTGGTGGTAGTTTAATTACAACCCCCAATGTGGCAGCTGAAAATAATACGGTTTTTCCAAATCAATTGGGATTTGATCACATGCAATCCTATTTTATTGGTGTTGAAGGAAATCCTGCACCCAATATGAAAGCCAATGTCAATTTTAATGTGCTTGGACATGTAGCGGAAAATCCTATCGACGAAATATTTTATGAAAATAGAGGTCGTTCTAGATCTGTAAAAACAATCGAGGGTGATTATTTGAATCTTACGGATTTGAATAGATTACAAGTATATAATGCCAATTTTGAATGGAATACCAAAGAATTTGATTTAAGAGGATTCTATCGTACGGGACATTATCATTGGTCTTATGAAGGCGATTTCTTTGGTTTATATCCAGAAGCCAATTATGGTCCAAATCTGGATATTTATAACGGTGAAATATTAGGTTTTGAAGTTGATGGCAAAAAAGCATTAACAGGTTTAAAAGCCGCTTTCGGTCCTCAATTATGGTGGGGAGCCAACCCAGCAGTGCTTTTGAAATACAGTAAAACAATTGCAAAATTTGATTTGTCGGCAGTGTATCATGAAGATATAGCCGATGTATCTGGTGTTACAAAATATGATGAAGATGAATTTGGTAATATTCAAAATAATATTACTGCGGTATCGTCCATAGCAATTCCACTTCCTAAAACACGAAGAGTTACCTTTCATGCCAAAAGAAAATTGGGAGACTTTACTTTTGAAGTTGGTGGTATTTGGGGAGGTCAGCCCTTAAACGGAAGAGAATTTCAAATTGCTTTAAATAATCCCAATTTTGACCCATTGGTATCCAATGGAGAAGCAAAATATATTATTTATACAGATAAAGTTAACTCTGATGACAATTGGGGTGCAAAAGGGAAAATATCTTTTTCAAAAGGGATTTTCAATTGGTATGGTCAAGCTGCCTATCAAGGTTTAGTTGCCAATGGAGGTGCCGATCAAACCAGAACCTTTACGGGCTGGAGGCTGAAAGATACAGGCAGTGGTAATCAAACCAATATCCTTTCAGGATTTACTTTTCAGTTGGGTGATTTTCAAATTGCACCTAATTTTTTATGGCAAAAACCTATTGTTGATGCGATGCCTAACGATGTTCAAGCTCCCGGAAGGCTTAGAAATATTCAGGATGATCCATTTGCTGTAAGAGCCAATAGAGAAACCACCGCTGGAGAATTATTGATTTCTTATGACCCAACACCAAGCTCCTGGATGTATGAATGGGATAACGATAGGGCAGAAGATGCCAAGTTTGCCTTTAACCTTGGATTTGTTTACCGCCATCAGCCAACAGCTCAAGACGCCGCCATTGGATTTTTATCAAATCGTACTGCTTTTGCATTTCCAAATTCAGCACCTGCACAAGATTTATGGGAAGTGAATTCTCGTATTGTTTCTAAAGCAAGGCCAGACCTAGGAATAATAGCCAATCTATATTTTGGTAACGCACAAGCTAATGGTAGCGATGCCAGACTTGTGGAACGAGTTGGTGGTGATATAAGAATGATTTATCACAAATTAAAATTGACACATTCCTTTAAAATTAACGACTGGGGACCTTTTGATTACCATCGCGATTTCAACCTTACTTATCCAGTTCAATTAATGTTGGATTTATCTACAACTCTCGGAAAACCAGATTGGTTCATTTTGCCCAATACTCAGATAGGAATTCGAGGTACATGGCGTTCCATGGATCAGTATTCGCCAAGATATTCCCCAACTGCGGTGCCTGATAACACATATCCAGCAATACCTCCAATAAGTCCAGTAGGATTTCCAAATGGAAGCGAATGGGAAATTAGAACTTACATACATATCAACATTGGAAAATAAAAATAAATAAAAATGAAAAATATAAAATTTATAAATTTAAAAACCATCTTCCTTCTAGGATTGATTTTAAATCTTTTGGTGAGTTGTGAAAGAGACATTTCCGATGAAGCACAGTTTGC
>DMHA01000044.1 GCA_003449615.1 Flavobacterium sp. | reverse complement strand
TATAAATCTGTCATTGGTAACGCAGCGCAGCGAAGTGAGATATCTCTATAATTTATGCAAATCTTTTTTTCTTATTTAAACTTTACAATCAGTCTATCAATATCATCGTGGGGCAAACTGGCATTTAATAATTTTAACTTTTCTAATAATTCAACTCCTTTTGCTTTGCTTACAATGTTTTTTTCAAAAAGCTCGTTTATTACCCAAATACTGCCATGCACTTCAATTTCTAAGTCCGCGGCTTCATTACGCAACTTTTTGTCACCTGTAAGCAACAGACATTTTAATTGATACGATTTCCAAAGAACGGTTTTATCTGTTATTCCTTTAAAAAACCTTTTGGTTACGAAATTGCGTATTTCGTCAATTTCATCGGCTGTGAGTTTAAAAACATTCAGCCTCTTGGCTCTTATAAAAGATTCAATTTGTTCCTTTTGGTGCGATTTCAATATTTCATTTATTACAAAATCAGTTGTGCTGATGTCATAGTCCAAGGCAAAAAATTCCGGCAAAACACCAATACTGATGATGTCGAAAAAAACGTTTGTATCTGTTATTATCAACTTCATATCAACGGTTGCATTTGTTCTCTGAATCGCCATACCGAGGTACCCGCAAAATAAGCTGCTTCATTCACCGAAATAAGCTCTTTACCAAGTGCCAGATATATTAAGCGTTCAAAACGAACAGGTTTTTCTTTGCTCATATATCTGCCGGGTTCTTTTCCGAGTTCATGCAATTTTCGCTGCCTGTAACCTATATTTAATTGCTTATAAACGTAGTCGTTTATTATTCCTAATTGCAATGCTCTAGAAAATATAGCCGAAAATGAAATGCCCCATCGCTCTTTTATAAATACCAATTCGTTTTGGTAAAAATGGAAGCGTTCCTTATGTAAATCTTTACGTGCCATATCCTCAGGATATAATAATGCACAGGCGAACGAATGACAAAGTTTTTCTTCAACCTTGGGTTCTATTCCTTCTGGAAAAGTAAGGGCATGATGGGCTAATTCATGAAGTGCAGTAAAACGTTTTCTTACATTATCTTCGTCTTTCGATGATTTTCGTAAAACTACAACCCGTTGATTGCCTGTATCAGCTTTTAAACCATCAAAGGAATTAGGAGCTTCTATTTCAACAACTTTATAACCTTTATCTTCAAGCATATCTACAACATCAGGAATGGGGTCATAACCCAGGTTCCATTCCTCACGCAATACTTTAGCTGCCGCTTCAGCCTCTTTTGCATTGGATACTATGTGTGGATACTCAAAGTACGATGCAGGCTCTTTAAAATTCAGAATGTTTTCAAGTTCAAAATATCGCTCAAAAGCTTCTTTTGCCTTTTCCTCAACAGCTTCTTGCTCGTTTTTTGATAATCTTGAACTCATTTTTCTAAAGTCAACATTAGTTAATTCAACAGCCACAGAAGGTTCAGAAAAAAAGAAATCAACTGATACATTCAAGAGATTCGATAATGAAATGAGTAAATCGCTGTCAGGCTTCATTTTGCCCTGCTCATACTTATTCAGCGATTGTTTAGTTACTACATTGCCCAACCTGTCGGCTAAGTTTTGCAGCGACAATCCAGCCATTTTACGGGCTGAAATAAGCCTGTTAGCAAAATTATTTTCCATACTGCTTTCTTGTTTATAGCGACAAATATACTAATTATATACGAATTGTCAACCTTTTTTATTAAAAAAATACACAATCGTAACCAAAAAAGTTTCATGTTTGCGAAAAAACACAACCGAGCATGCGTGCTCAACGAAGTTAAACAAGGATGAACAAATTAGAAAAAAATGATTACTTTTGCCACAAATAAATAGATAGGTGCTTATAATTTTAATCATACGGAAGGATTAATAATAAATTACTATACATAAAAAATGAACAAAAAAAGAATTTATATCACTTCGTTACTACTAACGATACCAATATATTTATTTGGTCAATTTGAATTTGAATTAAAAGCAAAAGTAAACAAACCTATTTCATACCAATTATCGGTCGATAAATTTGCATCAATCACGGATTCTGTAATTTATATTGTGCTTAAAAATCCAAGTTCATCAGCCTCCACCTTTAGATTTCAAGACAATTTCGATATTATACAAACTGAAACAAAAATTACAGATAAAGTACAATTCAATCTATCCAATAGTGATGAATTTTGGTATTACTGCCTATTAAAAAACAAAGGAAAGTTTTTAAGTTATAAAGACAACCAAAAAAGACTTGAAAATAATCAAATAATAAATTCTTACATACAAGAAATAGAAAAAAACAACTCCGTTCTTGTGGACTATTCATTGAGTAATTATTTAAATATTATTTACAAAGAAACAGCCTATGACTTGAAAGTAGACAAACGATATTTTAATTTAAAAATACTCATTATTAAAGATATAATTCCCAGAATCTACTGCTTTTCAAATGGTATTACACTAATTTCCACGGGTCAGTTAGCTACATTAAGTAATGAAGCTGAATTAAAAAGTTTGTTGTTTAATTCGCTTTATCGCTTGTTTACCGACCAAACATATAAAAACCAGAAAAAGACTGAATCATACAATAAATTTTTAGATGTTTCAGAAAAAGCAATCAACTATAGCATTTACAACGTGCAATTAGTTAATAATATTTATCTTAAGAAAGCAATTAATAATTTAACAGGACATATAAGAAACCAAATAAATGATGATTTGCTAAGAACATTTGGATTGATATACTCAAAAAATCAATTAGAAACTGCGGACTATTACACCGTAGAATATTCAAATTTTTTATTCAATGATTCAAATATATTGTATTCCATACTGCAAAAAAACTACGAATGAAATTTTCTTTTCAGTAAGAATATCAAAAAAATAGAAATAAACTTGAAATTATTTGAAAATATAGCAATTG
>DMHA01000396.1 GCA_003449615.1 Flavobacterium sp. | reverse complement strand
TCTTGCAAATCACGCGCACCAACTCCTGAAGGTTCCAATTCGTGAATGATGTGCAACATACGTTCCACTGTTTTTTCATCGGTATAAATACCTTGAGTAAACGCCATATCATCTACCAAATCGGTAATGCTGCGTCGGAGATAGCCCATATCATCGATGCTTCCGACCAGAAATTCTGCAATTTCACGTTCGGAATCATTCAGTATAAAAGTATTCAGCTGATTGATTAAATCCTGATGGAAGCTTATCGGAGCCACCAATGGCGACTCGCGTTCTTCGTCGTCATCGCTGTAATTATTGGCTTGGGTTTTGTAATCGGGTGTTTCGTCGCTACTCAGATATTCGTCAATATTGATGTCGCTGATGTCTTCGGTTTCGTTATCATCATAATCATCGAATTCATCGTTAGCATCATCATTATCGAATTCATCTTTATCGTAAATTTCTTCCTCATCATTTCCTGATTCCAATGCTGGATTTTCATTCATTTCTTCTAGCAAACGTTGTTCGAATGCCTGCGTAGGCAATTGAATTAGCTTCATCAACTGAATTTGTTGTGGAGATAATTTTTGAGAAAGTTTAAGATTTAGAAATTGTTTAAGCATTTTTTATTTGTTTAAAGGTTTAAAGGTTTAAGAGTTTAAAGTTGTTGCGATTTAAACAACATTAAACAATCTTAAACAACATTAAACAATTTTAAAAGTCTGCATTCATCGGTGTTCTAGGAAATGGAATTACGTCACGAATGTTGGACATTCCGGTTACAAAAAGCACCAATCTTTCGAATCCAAGTCCAAAACCAGAGTGAACCGCACTTCCGAATTTTCGGGTATCAAGATACCACCACAATTCCTCTTGGTCAACACCTAAAGCTTTCATTTTTTCGACCAGCACCTCAAAACGCTCTTCTCTTTGTGAACCTCCTACGATTTCTCCAATGCCTGGGAAAAGAATATCCATGGCACGAACGGTTTTTCCGTCTTCGTTCAAACGCATATAAAAAGCCTTGATATTGGCAGGATAATCGAATAAAATTACTGGACTTTTAAAGTGTTTTTCAACCAAATAGCGTTCGTGTTCAGATTGTAAATCAGCGCCCCATTCGTTGATGAGGTATTGAAATTTTTTCTTTTTATTGGGTGTACAATCCCTCAAAATATCAATGGCTTCGGTATAGGAAACGCGTTTGAAATTGTTTTCCAATACAAAGTTTAATTTCTCGAGCAAAGTCATCTCGCTTCTTTCGGCTTGTGGCTTCGATTTTTCTTCTTCCAAAAGGCGTCCTTCCAAGAATTTCAAATCATCGGGACATTTATCCATCGTGTATTTAATTACATATTGGATAAAATCTTCCGCCAAATCCATATTGTCGTTCAAATCATTGAAAGCCACTTCGGGTTCAATCATCCAAAATTCTGCCAAGTGACGAGAAGTATTGGAGTTTTCGGCTCGGAATGTGGGTCCAAAAGTATAAATCTGACCCAAAGCCATCGCGAAAGTTTCGCCTTCTAATTGCCCTGAAACCGTTAAATTAGTATGTTTTCCGAAGAAATCTTTTTTGTAATCAATGTTGCCATCTTCATTTTTGGGTAAAGAGTCTAAGGGCAAGGAAGTCACTTGAAACATTTCGCCAGCACCTTCGGCATCCGCACCAGTAATGATGGGCGTATTCACATACACAAAACCTTTTTGTTGAAAATAGCTGTGAACGGCAAAAGACAAAACCGAACGAATTCGCATAATGGCTCCAAAAGCATTGGTTCGAACTCGTAAATGTGCATTTTCACGCAAGAATTCTAACGAATGTTTTTTTGGTTGCATCGGGAATTTCTCCGCATCCGAATCGCCAAGAATTTCCAGTTTACGAACCTTAATTTCATATTTTTGTCCAGCTCCTTTGCTTTCTACCAAATCTCCCGTAACCGAAATGGCGGCCCCCGTAGTGATTCTTTTCAAGGTTTCTTCGGGCGTGTTTTCAAAATCGACCACACATTGTATGTTATTGATGGTTGAACCGTCGTTCAATGCAATAAATTGATTGTTTCTAAATGTTCGTACCCAACCTTTGGCATTGACTTCGTGAAGTGTATTGCTGCTATTTAGTAATTCTTTAACTCTGGTATGTTTCATATTATTTTAGATTTTAGAGTTCTGATTTTAGATTAAAGAAAATCAGTGTTTCAATCAAGTTACAAATATAATTGATTTGTATGGAAAAGGCGATGTGCAAAAAAACTATTCAGGAGCTAATTTTTGTAATATTTTCTTTGAATTAATAAATCTTTGATTCAAAAAACGAACTCACTGCATACAAAGGGTAAATGTAAACATCATCTACACTCGAAAAATTCTCTAATGAAAATCGAACTCCTTTTGGGGTGTTTTTTTCCTTCAAGAATATTCGTAAACTTTGCATTGCTCCACTGTTTGAGGATTTAATTTCTACGGGAAGTATTGAGGCGTTTTTTTGAACAATATAATCTACTTCGGCATTTCCGGTTTTATTTTCACGGTGCCAATAGTAGAGTTCGTTTTGCGAAAATGGACTGCTGTATTTCAGCCATTCCAAACCGAAAAATAATTCGGCAATGGCTCCTTTGTTTATCAATTCGAAATTATTTTCCAATACAATGCTCGATATATCCAAGCCTAAAACGCGCTGAAACAAACCAGTGTCTAATAATAACATTTTGCGTTTTTTCATATCGATTTCAGCTCCGAGCGGAATGTCATTTCCTGCTGTATGCGTTACTGGAATTACCAATCCTGAAAGAATTAATAATTGCAAAGCCTCTTTTATTTGTATATTGCTAAGATGATTGCCAATCTTTGTATATATAAATTTTCCTCCCATTTGTTTGGAAACAGATTCGAAAACTTCATTGATTCTATTCGATGGAACTCGTTTTTTGTATTTTACAAAATCACTTTTTAAGGAAATAAGTAAATCGTCTAAAACCTGTTGTGCTTCAAGATAACTTTTGTTGATGGCGAATCGGGCAACAACTTCGGGCATTCCTCCAATGATGAGAAATTGTTTGAAATACTCTATTAGTTTTTGATGAAAAATAAGATCCAAAGGAGATTCACAAGTTGCTTTTTGTTTCAATTCCAATAAACGTTCTTCATTCATAGCAAGAAGAAATTCATCAAAAGAAAACGGATAAACAAATAGGGTTCTTATGCGTCCAACCCCAAAGGAAGGTAGCGTTTCCAACGCAAATTCTAATAATGATCCTGCAGCAATAACATGCAAATTGGGTTTTTGCTCATAAAAATAGCGTAATGCTGTAATGGCATTTGGGCAAGACTGAATTTCATCGAGAAACAACAAAGTTTCCCCTTCTATAATTGAAATATTGAAGGCAATTTCGAGTTTCGCACAAATACTTTCTACAGAATTGTTTTGGTTGAATAAGGCATGAATTCCGTTATTCTCTTCGAGGTTAACTTCTATGAAATAAGCGAATGATTGACCTAAATTCCGAACCGATGAGGATTTGCCCACTTGCCTTGCACCACGCAATAATAATGGCTTTTTAAAAGGATCATTTTGCCAAACCAATAAATTACTGTCTGTTAGTCGATTAAAGTATTTTTTCGTATTTTTCATAGGCAAAAAAACAAGTTAAATGCTATTTTTACTAGGCAAATATACAGCTAAAATGATAAAAAAAGCACCCGAAAACCATTAAATTAGATTTTGGGTGGTTTTTTATTACTGAATAGTTTATAAGGAAAATATCATTTTGCCAAACTATAAACCCTCACATCCCAATCCCGAAGTTTCGGGATGGAACGGCAAAATTCATTTTTAATCTTGTCACTTTTCAAAATAAAAATCAAAGTGTTGAGTTGTGTTTTTTGTTTATCTTTGTGTTTTTAGAATACAAAATCGAACTTTATAAATGAACTTTACCCAATATTTTTTACTCACAAGGGAGAGAGAAGACAGAAAGGATATAAAAATAGAGTGGATTGAATTTGTTTTTTATCATCCAATTTTTGAAGTATTGCAATCTGATGGAAGAATTAGAAGATGGGCACATATTGAAGAAGTGGATAAATATTTAAGAATTATTATTTTAGAAGATAGTATAACTATTCACAATGCTTTTTTTGATAGAAACTTTAAACCTAATGAATTATGAAAGTTACTTACTTTGACGATACCGATACCCTTTTAGTCAATTTTAACGACCATAAAATAGTCGAGACAAAAGACCTTAACGAAAACACACTTATTGAATTAGATGAGAATGGTAATATTGTTTCAATGACTATTGAACACGCAAAACAACAAACCGAAGTGTCTTCGTTTTCCTTTAATCAAGTGGCAAAAATGGAAGTTTGATGGTTTTAGAAAATGTATTGTTGATTTTATTTTTGTAAAAAATCTCCTGCACTTTTGAATGGCTAGGAGTATTGATGTTTTATATTGCTTCGAAATCGTGAGACTACGTAGAGCTTAGGTTACTTGTCATTATAATGCCCCAATGCTGAAATGATAATTACCACTACTTCGTGGTCGATAATTTCATATACTAATCGGTCTTTTTTGTTGATTTGCCTAGACCAAACGTTTTCGTTTTTATATTTCAGTTTCTCAGGTTTGCCAATTCCAATTGTTGGATGGGTTTCTAGTTCAGAAAATATTTTTTCAATTTTTGAAATATCTGCTTTCTTACCCGACTTTTTAATTTTTGACAAATCAGCAAGGGCTTCTTTGCTTATTTCTATTGAATATCTGCCCATATATTTTTAGTATCTACTTTGGTGTAGTTCTCTTCCCTGTAGGCTGGTTTATGAAAGTTTTTATGGTGTTTCTCTAACCTTTCGATAATTTCTTGATTTGTAATTTCATTAGTTTGCTCAATTACTTCTGCATCAAAAGCTTTCAAAATTTTTTTGATAATGGTAATTTGAGAAATGTCTTTTATGTTTACAGTAAGTGTAGTCATTTTGATAAGTAATCAATTAAGATACAAAAATATAAAATATTTCAGCTTATTGTTGTGAGCTTGGTTGTTAAAAAAAGCTCCTAGACTTTTAAAAATCTAGGAGCTTTGGTGTTTTATCTTGCTTATGAAGTTTGGAGACTTCGAAGAGCGGGAAAATTTTATCCTTTCAGCCTATTATATGGACTTTGATTTGTAGGTTTTAAAGAAATTTCCAATTCTGATGCTTTTGCTCGAATTGCTTCTTCAGTTCTGCCAAGTTCGTATGCTAATAGACCAGTTGGGGTATTTCCTTTTACAAGTTTTTCTAACTTGCTTACATCTTGATTTGACCAAGATTTTCCGTGGTTTTTGGGTGTTTTTGCCATTGTTTTTAGTTTTTAAACCAACCAGACCATAAATAACCAATTTGATTGCCTGATTTTACTTTGTAAAATTTATCATTATATTTTTCTATAATTGTTACAGATTGATTTTCTGCAATTCCAATTTGTTTTTCATTTCCTCCCATACTTGGTTCATCTAGAATTGGGCTGTAAGCGTAAACAGATTGATTTCCTGTAAAATTCATTGTGTATGGATTTTCTATAACTATTGATTTGGAAGAATTATATTCATTATTGACTTTATTGTTTGAATAATCATATGTGTTTTGCCCTTTTGTTAAAATCGTCAATGTATTTCCTTCTAATTGAATTTTTCCAAGTTTAGAAATTACAGATTGCCCTAACAGTAATGGTGCTGAAGTTTCGTGTACAATTGATGCTTCAATATTATATAATTTTAATCCCGCAAATTCAATTTCTTTAATGTTTAGTTTAGTTCCTTTTGCAACATCTCCATTTGCGATACTGTAATAAACACTTTCACCAATATCCTCTTTTTTTAAATATCCATTTTTAAGCATAAACAGTGCTTCTGTAAGTGAAATCGATACATCTGATGCGCCAGTATCAAAAATAAATTTGAGTGGAAGACCGTTTACTTTGCAAGGAACTGTATAAATCCCTCCTTCTTTAAGCATTGTGATTTTTGTTTGTGCATTAAGAGTAATGGCAAATAACACAATTGTTGAGATGATAAATGTTTTTTTCATTTTTAAATAATATTGT
>DMHA01000097.1 GCA_003449615.1 Flavobacterium sp. | reverse complement strand
ATTGATATTGTCATTGAAATTGCCATTGCCATTGAAATTGCCATTTTCATTCATTTATTTCGTTTCCGAACCCATCAATATCCCGACGGTCTTTTTTGGTAGGTCTTCCAGTGCCATTTTTTCGATAATGTTCTTTCGACAATTTGAGTAATTCAAGGTGTTCATAGACTTCGGCAGGGGTTTCATTTTTTCGATACACATCCACTAATTTGGCTCCTACACGATTGTCTGGAATATCCAGAACGGTGATGATTTGGGTAATTTGGTCTTTCCTGAAAGTAATTTTATCAGTAGGAAAAACTTCTTTCGATGGTTTGGCAAGCTGTCCATTTACGGTAACGTGATTTTTTTTGCAGGCTTCGGTGACCATATTTCTGGTTTTATAATAGCGAACGCACCATAAATATTTATCTATTCTCATAAATTTTGCAAAATCGAAGTTAAATTACACGCAAAAATAAATCAAAATTGTATCTTGCACCTCTAAAAAAACGAATTATAATGAACAAATTTAAGTTTTATTTTACAGTAATAACTGCCTCCGTTTTATTTTTTTCTTGTTCTAAAGATGATAATAATGGAATTGATGTTGAACCACCAAAAGATTATACTGAACAATATGAAGTAGAGAAAGTTATTATTGAGGATTATTTAAAAGAAAATTATATCGTTGTTGTGGATAAGCCTGGTTTTCCAGAAGATCAAGACATAACGATTTCAAGAATTGATGCAGGGCAACCTTCGATTTTGTCCTATTTGAATGCTACAGCTTATCCAAAACTTTTGAGTCGTGATGCAAGCATGAATGGAGTAACTTACAAATTATATTATTTAGTTTTAAGACCAGGAGTTGGCATTTCGCCTTGTAATGTTGATGGAGTTTTGGCTTCTTATAAAGGAACTTATTTAAATCGAAGTGCAGCAACTGCTACTCCACCCTCTGAACTCACAGCCACTTTTTTTGAAGAATTGAAAGATCCTCAAACACCCTTCAGTTTAAATAGTGTAATAAGAGGTTGGGGCGAAATTTTTCCTAAATTCAAAACAGGAGAAACCCCCACTATAAATCCAAACGGAACGGTCACTTACAAAGATTTTGGTGCCGGTGTTATGTTTATTCCTTCAGGATTGGCTTATTACAATTTGGGTTCTGGTGGCATTCCAGCTTATGCACCTTTAGTTTTCAGTTTTAAATTATACAATATTGTAAGATTAGACCAGGATAATGATGGTGTTTTTTCGTATCAGGAAGACTTGAATAATGATGGTTATGTATATGATTTTAGAAACACCACTAACTATCCAACACCTCCAACTACAAATCCAGATGACACCGATGGAGACAAAATTCCTGATTTTTTAGATGTTGATGATGATGGAGATAATTATACTACTAGACTTGAAATCACAAAACCCGTTGGAATTAATTCGGGTTTAAGTCTTTATTTTCCTTTTGATCCTATTGTAGATAATCCGTTCACAACAGTTGATGAAACAGAAACAAAAGGCATTCCAAGAAAATTCACAGGGCCTCTTTTAAATCCAAGTTTACCCGAAACTTCTACAAATCTGCCAACACCTCAAGCTTCAGACTATACTGACCCTTCAAGATTGAGAAGACATTTAGATGCTAATTGTAAGCCGCCGTATCAAAATTAAAACAAAATCAAAAACCTCAAAAATTTTAAATCTTTGAGGTTTTTTTATGTTTAAGAATTGATGTTTAAGATTATCCTATTTTATTTTGCAAACTGCTCCAACCGCCGCCATTATATACTTGTGTATAGCCATTTGCAGCCAGCAAACTTTTGGCAGAAGCACTTCTCATTCCCGAGGCACAACAAGTGATGATGGGTTTGTCTTTGTCTTTTAGTTTTCCTAAATTGTTTCTCAGAGTATCCACCGAAATGTTTAGAGAACCTTTGATGTGACCGCCAGCAAATTCTGATTTGGAACGAACGTCCAAAATTGTTGCCCCGTTTTTTACCAATTCAGCATAGTTGACGCTAGGTCCAAATCCGAATAATTTTTTTAATGTGTTGATCATTTTTTAGTTGTTTTTTGATTTATAGTAATTTACATCAAGCCAAGAGCCACCATTATGACATTCGATGTTGTTTTGAGACAAAAAACTTTGAGCTTGACCACTTCTCATTCCCGAGGCACAACATAAAACAAGTGGTGATTTCATCGCTTTTAATTCTTCTATTCTTGCTGGAATTTCATTCAACGGTATATTGATAGAACCCGCCACATTGCCACCGCTAAATTCTCCGTAAGTTCTCACATCCACAATGGTGCCTCGGTTTTCTGCAATTATTTTTTCCATATCCATTTTATTTTGATTGTAAACCCATCCTGATTTATTCCAGAATATGTGTTAAATTTTATGAAGCAAAAGTAAAGTAGCAGCACAGAGTAAACAGTAACTTAAGTTACACAAGTTTGTATTTTGTTTGAAAAAGTATTTTATACCAATTGTAATTTTAAAATGGTCTAATACATTTTAAAATTTTACAATAGTTAATGACGATAGACAATATTTTGAGTACAATTTATTGGACTCTTATATTGCTAATCGGTATTATTATTTTCGAATGATGGACAAAATCACTATTGGAGGTTTGAAATATTGGTTGTCGTTTGGTGCAAGAAGTTGAATTTTTTTGACCACATCCATTCCTTTGATGACTTTGCCGAAGGCAGCAAAACCTTGTCCGTCCTTGTTTCTTTTGCCTGCGAAATCTAAAGAAGGTTGGTCATTGATGCAAATAAAAAAACTACAAGTGGCAGAATCTGGATTGTCTCTCGCCATAGAAATAGTTCCGTTTTTATGAAGTACGCCTGTTTTTGAAGTTCTTTCCAATGGAATCGCAGCGAAAACCTTTGTCGAATCGACTTCGCCACCTTGAATAACCTCAATCTTTACGGAATTATTGGGCTGATTGTTTAAAGTTACGGAACGGAAAAAAGTCGTGTTGTCATACAAACAGGCATCAACATATTTCAAAAAATTGGCGACCGTAATTGGCGCTTTTTTGGGATACAATTCGACAGTAATATCGCCTAATGATGTTTTAATAATGCAAATTTCCTTTTTTTGTGCACTAAGATTTGAGATTGTAAAAAACAATATTACTAAAGATAGGGAGATTTTTTTCATCGTTTTTATTTGCTTTCAGCTACCAACTCAATGATTTGAAACTAGTACTCAATTATTTTTAAAATTTCTATACCTAACAGGTTAAAAGAAACCTGTTAGGAAACGCTTATCCTAACAGGTTTTTTTTAACCTGTTAGGTGTTAATTTCATTCATTTTTTCTTAAAATAGTGACCTTGCGCTCTTGCCTATTTGAATTTATTTTTCTCATTGCCCTTCAGAGACAAAAACAAGTTTGTTCTTGTCTTGGTTCACAGACAGGCGAAATATTTTGGAAATTCCCATTGATGCCAAATTCGCAAGTTCTTGCCACTCTTTATTTTCAGAATTGACACTACAATATATTAGGCGAGATTCATTCGAAGAAAACAGCCAACCCTCGTTAGTTAAATAAAAATCTTCGGTGGTTTTTGGCAATTCAATGAGTTGAGTTATGGCACCTTGTTTGTCAATAAACGATACCCAACTTCCGTTTTTTAGCTTCTGACAAAATAAAATTCCATCACGGAATTTAAACAAACTCCGTCCGATGCTGTCCGTCAACTGTTTTTCAGTTTTGTTTTTAATATGGATTAATTTCAAAGTAACCTTTGGTTTCGACAAGGTAAATGCTGCAATTTCGGATTGGTTCAACCAGCAATAATATCCTATCGAATCCTTACAAGTATATAGTTTTTCAGTAACTAAACCATCTAACGAAATTCGTGTCAGATTTTGGTCTGTGTCTTTTACTACGGAAATAAACTTGCCATCTGGAGTCGTTTTTGGAGAATATTCCGCTTCCTTATTATTGGTAAATTGTTGGGTTTTGGCAGT
>DMHA01000388.1 GCA_003449615.1 Flavobacterium sp. | reverse complement strand
CCAAAATATGGGTTATAAATAAAATCATATTTAATTTTTTAAAAAAAATTAAATTATTATATATATTCGCTTGAAATTATAATTAAATAATGGGATCGACAGTAAATCTAAAAAGTAAATTAAGAGAAGCCACTTTAAACAAACAAAAAGAACAATCTGTTTTTAAAAATTTTGTAAGTTGGTTCGAAATTCCAGCCTACAATCATTTTCGTTCGGTTGCTTTTTACAATTATATATACGGCATTCAAATGACATCTGTAGAATTGAATGGTTTTTCAATGGGTTTTTTTCCAGCCGAAAGCGGAATAGGCGGAGCAATTGTTTCTGGACCAGGTTGTGTACCTAGCGAAATTGGCCCTCTATTGTACCTAAATGGAGGTGAGGATTTAAACAATGTTTTATCAAAAGTGAATGAAGCCGGCGGAAGAGTGGTGATGGAAAAAACATTTTTGAGCGAATCCGCAGGTTATTTTGCAATGTTTATAGATTCTGAAGGCAATAGATTGGCATTGCATTCAAAAAAGTAATAAATACTGTTTCTTTTAAGAAATTTTATCAAAAATAATTATGATTTCAAAACATTACAACATCAACCAACTTCGAGTCGATTTGTGGAATGAGTTAAAAGAGCAAAGTAATCTAATCACTTTTAATTTAGAAAATAACAGTTTCAAAGAACGCTTGACCGAGCTTAATGCTATAATGCAAAACCTATTGTGCATTGAGCAATATTTTGCTTTTCCTGGTGCTGATTTAACCAATCAAATCATCAAAGCGGTCGAAAAATCAGAGTTTGTAGCCGTTAGCCATCGGGTTTCCGAAATTGTCGCTTTGTTGGTTAGTGAAGATTATCGCACGCATCCAGAATTGAAACCTGATTTTTTTGAGAGTATAAATGACAACAAGAATAAAAAAAAATTAGATGCCAAAAGCAATTTTTTTGAAGTTTTGTATGTTGAAGATTTATCGGATAATGAAGAAAAAGAATTAAAAAAGAAATCGAAATCATTAATAGATTCAAGAGACAATTTTTCTTACGATTTAGTGGTTCAACGTTCCTTTCAAGACGCATTAATATGTCTTTTTTTTAATTATAATATTCAAGTTGCGGTCATTAGATCTGCGCCTTTGCATTATTCAAGCAATATAAATAAATTAATTAAACCATTTATTCAAAATGTTTTAAAAATTGATTTAGATGGCGTACCCGACCAAGATTTAGGAACTTTACTTGGCAAATACATTCATCAATTTAGACCGGAATTAGATATTTATTACATTACCGATGCTTCACTTACGCATCTCGAAGACAGTACCGTAAAAACATTTCGACGTATTTTTTACCGAATGGAAGATTTGCAAGAATTGCATTTATCCATCATTAGTGGCATTAACGAACGCTACGAAACTCCCTTTTTCACAGCACTTTCCGAGTACAGCAAACGGCCAATAAGTGTATTTCATGCGATGCCAATATCCAGAGGAAATTCGGTTTTTAAATCCAGATGGATTTCTGATTTTGGTGATTTTTATGGCAGAAATGTATTCTTGGCAGAAACATCGGCGACAAATGGAGGTTTAGATTCATTATTGCAACCGACAGGTCCATTGAAAAAAGCACAAGAAAAAGCATCCAAAGCGTATGGTTCAGAGCATACTTTTTTTGTCACAAACGGCACTTCTACATCCAATAAAATTGTGCATCAAGCCTTGATAAAACCTGGTGACGTCGTTTTGATTGATAGAGATTGTCACAAGTCGCATCATTACGGATTGGTCCTCGCAGGAGCATTTCCTGCCTATCTTGATTCGTATCCAATGGAAGAATATTCTATGTATGGTGCTGTTCCTTTGCGAGTTATCAAAGAAAAATTGGTTTCCTTGAGTCAAGCAGGAAGGTTAGACAAAGTAAAAATGCTTTCGTTGACCAATTGCACTTTTGATGGTTTGGTTTACAATGTAGAAAAAGTAATGGAAGAAGTTTTGGCCATTAAGCCAGATATGGTTTTTTTGTGGGATGAAGCTTGGTTTGCTTATGCTAGTTTCACCTATACTTTCAAACAAAGAACCGGAATGTATGTTGCACAAAAATTATTCAATAAATACAAAACACCCGCTTACAGAGAAAAATACAATGCGCACATTAGTGCTTTAAAAAAGGGTGAAATTCCCACAATGCCAGATCCTGACAAAGTAAAAATTAGAGTTTACGCTACTCAAAGCACGCACAAGACCTTGTCTAGTTTTCGTCAAGGTTCGATGATTCAAATTTGGGATGAAGAATTTAGCAGAGGTGTTGCCGATGCTTTTCAGGAATCGTATATGACACATACCTCAACATCAGCAAATTATCAAATTCTTGCTTCGCTAGATGTAGGAAGAAGGCAAGTTGAACTCGAAGGATATGAACTTGTAGAAAAAAGTATTGAAATGGCTTTGATCCTTCGTGCCAAAATGAAAGACCATCCTAAGTTGAATACCATTTTTCATTTTTTATGCCCGAATGATTTAATTCCGAAAGAATTCAGAAGCAATGGTGAAAATGAATATTATAATCTAGAAAAAGGTTGGGATAGAATGGAAGAGTCTTGGGAAAAAGATGAATTTGTATTAGATCCAACTAAAATCACATTATCGGTCGGAAAAGCGGGTATCACTGGCGATGCCTTCAAAAATAAATATTTGATGGATCGTTTTGGCATACAAGTCAATAAAACCTCCAGAAATACTGTTTTGCTAATGACCAATATTGGCACCACCAGAGGCAGTGTCACTTTTTTGATTAATGCGCTTTTGCAAATAGCCAATGAATTAGAAGACAACAACCGATCGTTGAATAAACGAGAAGCTGAGATCTCTAAAAAACAAATTCAATCTTTGATTAAAGATGTGCCGCCGTTGCCCAATTTCAGTAGTTTTCATAATTCTTTTCTGGCTGCACCAGGTGTTCCAGGGGGCAATCTTCGGGAAGCATTTTTTCTCGGTTATGAAGAAGATTTGTGCGAATATGTCCTTTTAAATGATTGTCTAAAAGCATTAGAAAATAAAAAAGAATTGGTTTCTACTTCGTTTGTAATTCCATATCCACCAGGATTTCCAATTTTAGTTCCTGGCCAAATGGTTAGCAAAGAAATCATTCAATTTATGTTGGCGTTAGATGTAAAGGAAATTCACGGTTATAGAGCCGATTTGGGATTGAAAGTATTTACTGTAAAAGCATTAAACAGAAAAAACACCATATCAGCAATGGGGGCAATGCATGCGATGCAAGCGATGCAACTAGCAGAAAAAAAGTAAAATATAAATCATTGTTGTCCGATAA
>DMHA01000318.1 GCA_003449615.1 Flavobacterium sp. | reverse complement strand
CCGAGTTTCATTCAGAGCACACGACTTATTGATAACGTTATTTAATATGAAACGTTTGGCACTTCGAAGCACTTTCCTATCAAGTTACAACTACTTTTGATACGAGCTGTGCCGCTCGAATACCCACTGCACCGGCAATTAACTATACCGCGTGTTATGCCTTCGCCCTTTTTGTTTTACGTTTATAAAAATTTCCAAATATCTTCAATCAATAAATTGTCAAAAGTCTTAATGTGGTCTTTTAAAATGTGTTCCGTTTGCATATTCGGTCTAATGTCACAGTAATATACTCCATCAAGAGGATTAAGCTTAACCGTATATCCTTTGAAATGTCCGGGAAGAAAAGTCGAATTAATGCCGTATTCACTTTCCTTTTTTGTGTTCTTTCTTTGAACGTCATTTAGGAAAATTGCAATATGCGGTGTCGCTTTCTCTGTAAGCTTGTTGTATAGAAATTTATCAATAAATATCTTGTCAATACGGTCTTTGCTTGATGTTTTGATTGAGCCAATAACCTTAATATCACTTTCTTTCTCAATTATTAGGTCGTGTTGGTAGCTCATATTGAATGTGGGTTCTCCGTCAACAATGACTGGGACTTGAATTGTTCCTGATTTGCAGTCAATTCCTATTTCGCTAATGATTAAACGGATAAAATGCTCAAACAAATCACCGTTTAGTTTTCGTGCCGTATTAGATTGACCAGCAGGTAAACCGTCTAACGCAGAGCCAACCGATTGTTGAATAGTGTAAGTTGCGTTGTTTAAAATGTTTCTTACAGCTTCATCTTTCTTGTTAACTGTCTTGATGTTTTTCAGTATACTCAAAAACTCTTTGGATGATTTAGTAAAGTCTTTTGCATCGTACATCAGATTAGAATTTATCGGTTTTGTAATTTGGAAGTTGCCTTCTTTTTTATATTGATAGAACCGATAATGATTTTCGTTTTGTGATACAATAATCGCTTGTAAATTATCTGCGATGAAATTCAAATACTCATCGCAAAAAGAGATGTATGCTTTCAGGGTGGTGAAGTTACTTTTATCCTTCGCTTTATTCACAATTTGTTTTAAATTCATCGTATTGAGTTTCTTCTTTTTTGGTTTTCAAAATCGTATTTAATCCACTTTTCAATGCTCCATTCTTCAACAAGTTCAATTCGATTAGCTGCCCAATCCAAATATTCGGGAGATAAATCACATGCCATCCATTTACGTTTAAGTTGTTCCGCACATACAGGTGTTGTGCCTGAACCACAGAATGGATCAATAATGGTATCTCCTATATTTGAGGATGCTAATATAAGTTTACGCAATAATTCTTCGGGTTTTTGTGTTGGGTGAGGTGTCTTTTCATGCATCCCATTACAAGTAGTAGGAACTTCAATTATATCTTGAGGTATTTCTAACACATCCTTGGGTTTTGCTCCAAGAGGATTAGGTTCCCAAATATTATTGCCATTTTTACCATTACCATATTGACTCGTTTCAGCTTGTGGATGGCTTGGGTATTTTAAAGTATGTTCGCCATAAGGAATTCTAATAGCATCTATATTAAAAGTGAAATTCTTCGATTTTCTAAAATGCAAAATACTTTCATGACTTCTACCCCAGTCTGACCCCAAATTTGCTTTATTTTTATAATTCCAAATTATCCAACGACAAGACTTGAATAATTTAGAAGCTGGGTGCTTCAAATCTGCAAGTATTTCAGAAAAACCGCAAATAAATAATGTTCCTGTAGGTTTTAGAACACGTGCAGCCTGTTCAATCCATTTCATGGAAAATTTTATATATTCTTCCTGACTTTCAAATGTATCCCAATCAGCTTTCTTTATATTGTAAGGTGGGTCTGCAAAAACTATATCTACGCTTTCATCTGGCAATGTCTTTAACCATTCAATGCTATCTCCTTGCCAAAGTTGCCCTTTGGGATGGTTATAAAATATTTTTGGAGAAATATTATTTTCAAAGTTACTTTCAATACGTTCTCCTTTTAGTAAGACTTCACCAAAAAACGTTGGCAACTCTTTATTTCTTGTCATAGTCATTCCCATTGTGCAAAGTTTTTAAGTAAGACACTTTTTCTTCAGCGACCTTTAAAATATTTAAGTCGCCTTCTTCGTCCAAAATTTTGTAAGCAATCTGGTCACTCAAAAACTCAATTAGCAATTCTCTCTCATTTGTGCGAAAAAAAGAAGCCAAATTTTTGATTAGCTGTTTTGTCGGAGGTCTTTGATTACGCTCAATCTTAGCAAGAAGCGAGGAGTCAACGTTTATTGTTGAAGCAACTTCTCTCAAAGTCAATCCAGCAGTTTCTCTCAAAGTTCTGAGATGCTCTCCAAAATTTGTATGAATCTTTACGTTCTCCATTCAGGACGAATTTTGTCCAAAAGTAATCTATTTTTATTAATTGGACAATTGTTGTCCACAAAACTTTTCCACAATTTATCAAGTCAGTTATTTTTTCCACATAATTTCATTGCTTGCACGTCTTTTTTAGGGTGAGGCATAACGTTCTCGGAACCGAGTAGACAAGGGGAATTTCACCCCAAGCCTCTCACAGAACCGTGCTTGATAGTCTCCCATCACACGGCTCTTCTAACATTTCATACATTCTATAGCTCATCCTCTTTCAAGTTGGCAAAATGTAATCCATACTAGCTAACCCCTTCGCTCCTCTCCCATTACAGTTGTATCTACACTACTACGGGTTAGTCTGCCCCTGCATGAATCATCGGTTTTCCGCCTCTAAATTGTTTCCATTGTGCGTTTCCCTTAACATATTTATACAGGTTCTCAAGTTCCATAATTAAGCCCAAATATAGTTCTTGCTGCTTGTATGACGCCTGTCGTATAACCAGTAATCAGGTTGCCGTTATACTCTTTAACTCCGTTTCATACTCCGTAGCTTTTGACAGGTTGTTCCAACTTCTCGACACCTCATCGGCAATTCACTTGCGTTCAACTCCTATATTCATACCTGCTCTCATTCTTGATGAGGCTTTTCCTATACGCTCAGCACCATGGCTCTTTACCACAGCACCTTTAGGTGGTTTGATGCCCATTCCTGAAAATTGACACCGATGGTTCATTCATATTTCTATAAAGCCCATCATCTTAATTATAGCATGCATGCTACCATGCTTCTTGACACACTATGAAACGCAGCGGATTGCGCCGCTGCAAACCTATCCCGCGTAACTAACCTTGCCAGCAGGATTTTAGCTTCAAATTGCGCTAAAACCGCTATGTTTTATGACCTCGTGTTATCGGCTGCCCTTTTTTTGTTTTTCGGCTTTAAATTTAGTCCTTTTTTTCAATTAGTTAGCAAATTTTATTAAAGATTTGAAACCTATCCGATTATTTTGTAATTTTGAAAATATTTAATTACAAATAAGTCAATCTATAATGAACGATAAAATAGGTATATTCTCATTTTTTGCCGGAGCTGGATTTTTAGATTTAGGCTTTGAGAAAACTAATCGTTTTGAAACCTTATTTGTCAATGAGTATAATAAGTCATTTGCTAATATCTATATAGGTGCAAGAAAAAAACTTGGTATCGTTCCTCCTCAATTTGGTTATCAAGTTGGAGACATTACAGAAAACCTAACAAACTTAAATTCCCTTTGGTTGCTTGAAAATATAAAAGAAGCTCGTCAAAATCATAGTTTAATCGGGTTTATTGGCGGACCTCCTTATCCCGATTTTTCTGTTGCAGGAAAAAATCGAGGTCAAAATGGAGAAAATGGCAAATTAACAGGCACATATGTTGAATTAATTTGTAGAGCAAAACCGGATTTTTTCTTATTTGAAAACGTTAAGGGATTATATAAAACTACAAAACACAGAGCGTTTTTTGAATCTATTAAAACCAAACTTATCAGTGAAGGTTATTATTTAACTGAAAAACTTATTAATGCGATTGAGTACGGTGCGCCACAAAATAGAGAACGAATTATTTTAGTCGGTTTTCAGCGAAATGTATTAGGCGACTTAGGATTCAAGTTGAATGGCTCACCACTAATCAAAAATTTTAATTGGAATAAAAACACATTATTTAACGCCGATAAAGTATTAAATCTAAAATGGCCAGGTTTAGAAAAGTTTATGAAAGATTCTGTAAAACCTTGCCCCTCAAACATTCCAATCGAATTAACAGTTGAACATTGGTTTAAGAAAAACAATGTTGATAATCATTTAAATTCAAATCATTTCTTTACGCCACGAGCTGGATTAGAAAAGTTTAAAATCATTGAAGAAGGTGACGATTTAAAAAAATCATATAAGCGTTTGCATCGTTGGCGTTATTCTCCTACTGCTGCTTATGGAAATAATGAAGTTCATTTACACCCCTATAAAGAAAGAAGAATATCAGCGGCTGAAGCGCTTGCAATACAATCATTACCAAAAGAATTTGAAATTCCTGAAAATGTTACGTTATCAGATATGTTTAAAACTATCGGGAATGGCGTTCCATATCTTGCAGCTGAGGGATTAGCTAATAATATTCTTGATTTTATTTATAACAACGAAATTAAAGACTTGAAAATATCATATGCAGAAGCTTACAGCGAGTAATATTGTAGCATCTATTAATCAATTAGACAAAAAAGCTACATACAATTATTTAAACCCCAAGAACAAAGGACTTATTGAAATTGTAGAAGTCGAAATGCCGGAAGGTCCTATCAGAATTAGACGGTGGGATCCATCTAAGGGAGAAACCTCACAAAGCAAAAAGGTTGAACCTATTTCATCTGAGTTAATTTGGCGCATTGCTAATGCTTTTACAGCTAATCAACCAATTAATTTTGACAGAGTCTTAGGTGGTAGCTACAATACGCGAAGCGTATTGGAAGCATTATTGGCACATACACCTCAATTCCAGTTTTGTTATCCCGGTCGAATTGAAACAACAGGCGGAAATCCAACAATTAAGAAAGGACATAAACATTTAATGTGGACACCTGAAAACCCTCATAAACAAGGTGTAGTTAAAGAAACCAAAACTGATATTGTATTATCAGAAGTCCCTTCACTTGAGGCTTTTTATGATTCGCTGGTTTTGCCATCTGATTTAAAATCACAGAATTTAGATATTAATATTCAACGAAGACATGCTCAAATACAGGTAGCATTGTATTTTAT
>DMHA01000399.1 GCA_003449615.1 Flavobacterium sp. | reverse complement strand
AGCTGCTTTATTTGTTTCATAAAATTGTCTAAGTATGAATTTACAGAAAGCCGAAATCGATAAAATTATTGCTGATTTTATGGCGCAATACAAAAATGATCCTATAAAAGAATGGGAAGGAGATAAAAAGCAATATTTTACGGAACAAGCTAAATTATTATGCAATTTACCTTCGGGAATTTCCGTATATCCTCCTGATAGAATGAGACCTAGAATAAGTGTTGGCATTCGTATAAAAGCGGAAGACCTAAGTGTTTTTCTCTACATAGAAGAAACAACTAATTTCAGAGGGCGCTCTAGTCAATATAAATGTTTGAAAATCAATGCGAGAATTGAAGGTAAAAGGTCAGTAAGTCTTGATAGTTATATTCTTCGCTGTGATGTAAATGATTTAAATCGGTTGTTTACTACTTTGTTAAAACACCTTGAAACAAACGCATTTGAGGATAAAAAATCCGATAAAATTATTTCGATAAAAAAGAATGTTATCCAAAAGCAATTAGAGTCCTTACTTAAAAATAAGGATTTGAAATACCAATTTGAAAATCACAAAAACAAAACAGTCTTGCAAGTTGAAATAAGCAGAGCAAGAATTATTGAATTTCCATTCTATTATAAATCGTTTGAAAAAGACATGCAAAAACTCGCCGAATTTATTGATAAAATAGAGCAAATAAGACAATTTACAAATGCCATTCCGAATCAATTTACAATTATAAATAAACGCATCAAAAAATGAAAATTACTATCAATGCAACAGAATTAGTTCAAATATTACAAGTCACGCCAAGCAATCAAAACATATTGCTTATTGGCTCTCACGGCATCGGGAAATCGGAAATTTTAAAGCGCTATTTTACCGAAAAAGGAATGAAAGTAGTACCGTTTTTCTTGGGACAAATGAGTGACCCAGGTGATTTAATTGGTCTAATGCACAAAGATGAAAGCACTGGGATTTCAGTGTTTCTCCCCCCATATTGGTGGCCAATTGATGGTAAACCAATAGTGCTATTTTTAGACGAATTGAATAGAGCCAGACCTGAAATATTGCAATCGGTTATGGATTTGACTTTGAACAAAACCTTAGCAGGTAAAACGCTTCCAAAAGGGAGCATACTAATTTCTGCTATCAATGATGGCGACGAATATCAAATAACAGATTTGGATCCTGCATTGGTTTCTCGTTTCAACTGTTATCATTTTAAGCCTACCGTAAATGAGTGGTTGTTGTGGGCTACAAAAGAAAAATTTGATGGTCGAGTTTTGTCTTTTATTAGACACAATCCTAATTATTTAGACATTATTGCTAGCTATAATGCGACTTACGAAAATTCGTTAACCAAAAATACAGACCGTAGAGCTTGGCATAGGGTTTCAGACTTATTGCAAACAAATCAGGAAGTGGACGAAATAGTAATTAAAGCTATTGCTGGAATTATTGGTTTAAATGCTTCTGTAGCTTTTAAAGAAAGTTTGAATACTTTGAAAATAACCGCCAGAGATTTGTTGTTTGATTATGAGAAAATTAAAAGCAATTTAAAAAATTTAGACTTGGTTCAATTCTCGAAATTAAACACCGAAATATGTTGTTTTCTCGAAGCCGAAACCAACATTTGGGAACAAACTACAATTGTTGTAGCCAATTTTGAAAACTACTTAAAATGGTTGCAAAAAAACAAACAAAATGAGGTAATTGCCCATTTTATATCAGAAATTGAAAATACAAACTACAATGAAATCAACCGATTGATTTTTGTAGAATCTCCTTTTTCGAGCCTTTTTATTACTACTTTTATCAGCAATATAAAATGAATGCAAGCGAAAAAATAAACGATTGTGTAAGTCGGTTTTTTATAACTGAACCGCTACTTTTTCTGATTTATTGCAGTCATCTACTGGTTGTTAATAATAATATTAAACGACTTCGGTCAGGTAAAAGAAAAATTGAATACAACAAACATTTTATTGAAAGTTGTACGCTTGAGGAAGTGAGCGAGTATTTGAAACTCGAATTAATTCGGATAACGCTCAACCATCCGTACCAACGGATGCAAGAAAATAAATCGATTGCTTATATCGCTAGTCAGTTGTGCATTAGTGAATTATATAATTTTAAAATTCCTATTGAAAAGGTTACGAATAGTTTTCCATCTGTAAATTCTAATCTCAGACTACAATCAATGGAGTTTTATTATCATCATATCGAAGGAAAAAAAAGTCAAAGTTTGTTTCCGAAATTGGCTTTGCCGGATAAATCGGAGAATCCTGCACAAGCGAACGAAGAAATTGGAGGGAAAGAAAGCCGTTCAAATGAGAACAGAGGCTTTCAAGGCAAAAGAGATACAAATAATGAAAAAAGCAGTATAGAGAACGAGGAACTTTCTTTTTTAATAAACGATGTAGAAGTTCAAATCGCTAAAAATAATGCCGAATTATGGGACGAAGATGAGCTTTTTAAAACCGAATTGAACGCAAAAATATTGGAGTGTATTTTGAATAAATCCTGCGGAAGTTTAACAAATAATTTGATTGAAGTAATTAAAAAACAAATAAAACACCAACTCGATTACAAGGCGATTTTACGTAATTTTAGAGCTACAGTAATTGGTTCTGATAGGACTTCAACCCGAATGAAACCCAACCGAAGATATGGTTTTGAGTATTTGGGAAGTAAAAGTTCGTTTTCTACCCATTTACTTATAGCCGTTGATGTGAGTGGAAGCATTACGAAAAAAGAAATAGAATTGGCCTTTACAATCATTAATCGTTTATTTAAATACGGTATAAAAACACTTGAATTCTTTGCTTTTGACACTGAAATTAAAGGTTCGAAATATAATCTCAAAAAACCTTCAAAGGAATTTGAAGTGAAAGGTCGAGGAGGCACCGATTTTCAATGTGTTTTTGATTATGCTAAAACCAAACAAAAAATTGACGGCATCATTATAATTACAGATGGTTATGCTTCTTTACCCGATATCTACCTAATTCCACCAAAAAAAATATTATGGCTATTAAATAACAAAGATAATTATGAAAAAATGTATAGTAACTTTATAACCGTTGGAAGATGCGCTTGGGTAGAACAAAATCTATTATGAATAAATATCCAAAAACGACACTCCCCCACAAGTGTCCTTTTTTTTATACAAAAAATTACTCAGTCGCGTTTTGGCATACAGCCCAATTACCTTCGCAATAATAAAACCTAAAACTAAACAATCAACAAATATGAAAGACATTAAAAACAAAGTCGTGGATCTTAATTTACTAATTGACAAACGAGCTAGTATGTTGGGTACAGCAATGAAGCGCAACTACACACACTTTAACGAAACTGCAATTGATAGCGAAAAAATTGTACCGCAACATTTAAAAATTGACTTTACATTAAACGACCTTCCTGCGGATGTTGCAGATGATATCCGAAGAATAGAAATGATTGGTAAAGCATTTGGAGTAAGCGTAGAATATATTAAAAACGATAGTGA
>DMHA01000410.1:686-2560 GCA_003449615.1 Flavobacterium sp. | reverse complement strand
AACTTTTCAATACGCTGGGTATCGTTCTCATCATCAGTAACACCAAGGAAGATATATCCTTTTTTACCTTTGCCTAAGTTTGCCATCGCTGCGATATTTTGAAGGATTTTTTCAAAAGCTCCCTCATCAAATTTTCTATTATTATCACTTAGCGTATATAATCCCTGTTTGAAGTCATAGTTAGGAGCTTCTACCTTTGATCTCATTAGATAGTTTCTAAAATCAATTGCGTAGGAGCCACTACTACGAGTTGTGGTATTTGAAGCTTTAAAGTAACCCTGAACTAATCCTTTAGTGATGTTAATATTTTTTATCCTGTTCTTTTCTGTAATAGTTGAACTCATTTTTATTTTAGATGATAGGTCAGTAAGTGCGTCAAAAATCTCTTTAATATCAAATGGCTCTTTTGATTCTTTTATAATCAGTTCGTAGAAAGCCATGAATAGTGAATAGAATGGCTCTTTTACGGTATTTCCTTTTGCTGTTGGGTTTAATGTCTTGCTAAGAAAATTTTTCTGTTGATCTCCTGCTATTAGTTTAATAGCTTCCTGAATCGAAGACAAGACATTTTTAATATCTTCTTTCAGGTTATTTTCTCCATATATTCTAATAGAAACCTCAATCGCATCTGATTTATCAATATCACCCTTGCCATAGTAGTTATCAAAACTTGATTTACTGGCAGCAAAAGGTTTTCCTAAAGCAATAGATAGTACGATATCCGCTAAGAATTGTTCGTCATCACTATCACGTAAATCAGAAATACGCATAATTCCTTGCTGACACCAAATTGTCTCCTCTGCACGTACTCCATAGCCAAGATCAATTGACTTAGCATTAATGCTAATTGCAGGCATATCAGTTAAAGGAAGTACCTCTCTTGAAACATCTCCACGAATTTCAGAAGCAAGAGATCGTACCAATTCTGAAAATTTAGATGTAACGCCTGCTTGTCTAACTTCTTGAGGTGACAAATGTTTTCCATTTGAATTGATTCGATTAAAAATGTCTTGAATTTCATCAGGAGATTTAGGCTGATAAACTGTGACAGCTAACTGATATTCTAAAAATTTAGCGCACTTCTGCGGTTCTAAAAGTTGAGATTTTTCTAAATCCACAGATTGAAAGACACCTTGACGTGATAAATCTTTTGCAAAAGAATGTTCCCTTATATCAAAAAAAGATTCATTGACGGCAAATTGGTTTTCTATAAAAGCAAATAAAGCATTTAGCCTTTGCATCCCATCAATAATTTCAAAACCCTTTTCTCCGTCATTTAGATTGACTTCTCCAAGCAAAACCAATGGTATTGGATAATTGAGTAATACACTCTCCACGAGAGAAGCTTTTTCATCTTTTGTCCAGACAAGCTTACGTTGATATCGACGGTTGACAATCAACTTGCCTGTACGATAAAGGCGATATAACTCTGGTATTCCTGTTCCCTTTGGAGTGATACTCATAATTTCTTAAAAATGCTAAAATTTTAGCTAAAAACTACGCTGATTAAAGTCAGAATTCTTAGAAACAATCACAAAGCTATTGAATTTTGCATAGTCCCAAATAATAGCATCAATCGCAGCAAACGATTAAATCCCTCTTGCTCAAAATGGCGATCGGTAGTCAATGCCTCCGTAATGCCTTGTTCACGCATCACAATAAAACTAACTGAATCACACAGAGAGTATGTTTTATATTGTAAACAAAGCAAACCAGAGGTGTCAAGAAACATCAACCTTCCTCATGGTTACTAGCATACTCTTTTGCCAAATCAGTATCAATGCTTTCATTGTCTATATCTGTAGCAAAACCCAGATCGATTTCTCCAAAATGACGCTCAAATTTGGCTCTTCTTACCTCCTTTTCTGTATCAT
>DMHA01000410.1:302-639 GCA_003449615.1 Flavobacterium sp. | reverse complement strand
TCAATAGGGCTCTAAAAATCTGGGTAAAATTTTGTTCTACAAGTGTTGCCACTAGGCATTCTGGAGGAATACCAATATTTTCAGATTGCTGCTGGATAGCAGCAAAAACTCGATCGTTCAACTCCAAAGTCAATATTTTGCTCATAATACTATGGAATATGGCTAAATATTACTATACCATAGTTGCGATATAATTTGCTTTGACCTGCGGCAGGTCTTGTGTTTAGTCTTACGTGAGAGCGATCGCTCATATTGAGCCATTGTAGCATCTCTATTAGCCTGCTTACACCCTTACTATCTCCTGGGTAAGTTCAGGAGAAACTGGCTCAAACCGTAA
>DMHA01000410.1:0-156 GCA_003449615.1 Flavobacterium sp. | reverse complement strand
TTAGCTAATATCTCAACTACTGTGCCAACTTGACCTTGCCATAAGTTGTATTCAGGAAAATCGACGGTTAGTGCTACGACATCAAGTAACTTAACTGTATTGATTGTCATCTCCTATCACTCCAGATATTATAGGGGATAAAAATTAGTATTAGCC
>DMHA01000239.1:8989-9675 GCA_003449615.1 Flavobacterium sp. | reverse complement strand
CAAATTTTTAGCTTGCGAAGCTTTGATTTTTCCATAAGGAGGACGGAACAGATTGCAGATTTCAGATTTTAGATTGGAGATTGTAGCTTCACAGCGTCGAGAATTTTCTAAATATTCTTCGGTTGAAGTTTTCCAACCATTCAAGTGATCGAAAGTGTGATTCCCTACAGAATGACCTTTGGCTAGCAAATTTTCAAAAATTTCTGGATGTTTTTCGATATTGTTGCCAATGCAAAAAAAAGTGGCTTTGGCATCGTATTTTTCTAATTCTTGCAAAACCCAATCAGTGATTATAGGCGTTGGCCCATCATTAAAACTAAGAAAGATTTTGTTTTCTGAATTGGGAATATCCCAAATATAATTGGGAAATATTATTTTAATAAAACGGTTTGTTTTTATCCAATAAAACATATCATTCTTTGTAAGAATAGATTAGGAATAAACCATTATTTAATCAAAATTCTTTCAAAAAATTTTGAAAAATCAAGGGTTAAATTTGTATAAAAAACGCTTTAGTTTTTTAGGTTCTACCCTTAGCTGTGTGGGTATTTTTTTTGCCACGAATTACACTAATTTACACTAATTAAATTATTCTTAAATTTAATTACACGAATTTCAGAAGAATTTGTGTAATTTTTGTGTAAAATGAATTTGTGTAAATTCGTGTAATTCGTGGCTAACTTTTT
>DMHA01000239.1:0-8918 GCA_003449615.1 Flavobacterium sp. | reverse complement strand
ACAATTACAAAACCCACACAATTTGTGGTAGAACCGTTTTTTATACAAATAGAAGTGACCTAAAAACCATTTTAGTAAAAAATAGTGTTTAAGTCGATATAGAATTAAAAAAAATCCGCTTAAAAAAGCGGATTTTTAGAATATTAAAGGGTTAAAACACCATTTTCAGTTCCGGCAAATTCATTCCATTTGAAAGAATCAGATTCAGGGTCGTTTACATAAGCACCATCTACAAAATACTTAAATTCATAAGATGCGTCTTTTGGCAAATCGAAAACACCTTTGAAAGTGCCATTTTTCAATTTTGATAACTCGCCTTCAGCTGGATTCCAATTGTTAAAATCTCCTACAACTGATGCTGTGTTTGCTTCTTTTGCTTCAACAGTAAATGTAACTTTACAAACTGGTTTTGTTTTTATAAATTGTTTCTTTATTGACATAACTATTTCATTTATAGAATTATGAGGGCAAAGGTAAATTAGAAATTTGAACTTTCAATATCTAAAGTGAAGTTTTATGAGTATGACAAAAAAAGTCATAAAATTAAAATACATTCATAATTATAAACTACATTAATTTTCAAATTCAAAATCATAAAACGTTTTCTCTTTTAATATTCTTGAATGAAAAACAAAGAAATTACAAAAATATTCATACCTTTATAATCTAAATCTTGCATTATGGAAAGAGAACAACACGAACAATATGAATACGCCAGGAGAAGATTAAAACAAAAAAAAGAGCTTTATTTTCATTTTGTTTTATTGATTTTGGGAAGTATTTTCATGTTTATTGCCAATCAATTTGCCGTTTTTGGGATAACATCAAATTGGGCTATTTGGGTAATTACATTTTGGTTTTTCCTTTTTATTTTACATTTTATAAAAGTATTTATTACAGATCGATTTATGAATAGAAATTGGGAACGTGACCAAATAGACCGGTTAGTTGCCAAACAACAACAAAAAATTCATCAATTGCAAAATCAAATAGAAGAGGATTCTTCTAAAAACTCCCGTTAACAATGATAATTTTAATTGCGGCTGTTGCCGAAAACAATGCTCTTGGCAAGAACAATGATTTGCTTTGGCATTTGCCCAAAGATTTTAAACGATTCAAAGAAGTTACCACAGGACATCATATTATTATGGGCAGAAAAACTTTTGAAAGTTTTCCAAAACCGCTCCCAAACCGAACCCACGTGATTATTACCCGCCAAAAAAATTATCATATAGAGGGTTGTATTGTGGTTCAAAATTTAGAAAAGGCCTTGGCGGTTTGCCCCAAAAATGAACCTGTATTTATAATTGGTGGTGGCGAAATTTACTCCCAATCCATTCATTTGGCTAACCAGCTAGATATTACAAGAGTGCATCATTCGTTTGAAGCCGATGTTTTTTTTCCTGAAATTGACCCAAATATTTGGAAATTAACCTCTGAAATCTTTAATCCAAAAGACGAAAAACACCTTTATGATTACACATTTCAAACATTTGTTAGAAAAAATTAATATTTATTATCCAAAAATCTAGTTTACCTTTGCTCCAAATTTTAGAAAATGTCAAAAAACATAACTCCTTATAAAGATTCTACATTAAGCAAAAAAGAGCAAGTAGCCTCCATGTTTGATACCATTTCAGGCAATTATGACAATCTCAATCGGGTTATTTCTTTTGGGATTGATGTGAAATGGCGTCAAAAAGTGTTGGGTATGGTGGCTAATACTAATCCGAAAACTATTTTGGATATTGCAACCGGAACAGGGGATTTAGCCATTATGATGGCACAAACCAAAGCCGAAAAAATTATAGGATTGGATATTTCGACAGGAATGTTGGAAGTGGGGAGGCAAAAGATTTTGGATAAAAACTTGTCCGAGCGAATTGAAATGGTTTTGGGAGATTCCGAAAATATGCCTTTTGAAGACAACTATTTTGATGCCATCACGGTGGCTTTTGGCGTTAGAAATTTTGAAAATTTAGAAAAAGGATTGGCTGAAATTGTAAGGGTTTTAAAACCAAAAGGTATATTTGTTATCTTGGAAACCTCTGTTCCTGAGAAAACACCTTTCAAACAGGGCTACACTTTTTATAGTAAAAACATACTTCCTATTATTGGAAAATTATTTTCAAAAGACAATGCTGCTTACGGTTATTTGTCCGAATCGGCGGCAGCCTTTCCTTATGGAGAGGCTTTGAACAATATTTTGAAAAAAATTGGGTTTATAGATGTAGTTGCTTTACCTCAAACTTTTGGGGTGGCAACAATTTATTCAGCTTCTAAAAAATAATATGAGAAAAATAGTTGTAATAATTTTATTAATCACTTCAATAAGTGGTATTGCCCAGAGAGAGAACAGGCTATTTGGTAAAGATCCAATTATAAACTTGGAAAATTTTCAAAAACAACGATTGCATTTTGGTTTTTATTTAGGGTTTAATTCTTATGATTTCAAAATAGATTATAAAACGGTAAGCCGGGACGTCCTAGTTAAAACAAGTACGGGTTTCAATGTGGGTTTGGTTGCCGATTTGAGGCTTCAGGAACACATCAATTTGCGATTTGAACCAGGATTTAATTATACCACTCGTGAATTGCATTATCCTATAAGTTATTTTCCTCCGGGAACCAATCCATCCGATTTTGTCCGAAAAGTAAATGGGACTTTTCTCCACTTTCCGCTGTTGCTAAAGTTTTCATCGCTTAGAACCGGAAATATCAGACCTTATTTATTAGGTGGTGTTTCAGCAACATTAAACCTTTCAAGCAATTCCAAATCCATAGACGACAACTATGAAGACAGTTTTAGAGTACAATCATTGACTACTAATTATGACTTGGGTTTTGGTATTGATATTTTCTCGGAATACTTTATTTTTTCACCTTCCATCAGAGGTGTTTTTGGTTTAAAAGATGAATTAATTCGAGACAACAATCCCAATAGTCCTTGGACTAGCAATATCGAATCTATGAAAACACGAGCTGTTTTTATTAATTTTACTTTTCATTAGAGGACAGTTTGCAGATTGCAGTCGCAGTTTATAGTGCAGTGAAAATATCGAAAAACCAGATAACTGAAAACTGCGACTGAAAACTATCCCCTACGAAACTCACTCAAAACAATAGCCGTAGCCGTTGCCACATTCAAACTTTCAGTTTTTTGAAGCGTTCCAAAACGAGGGATGGCGAGTTTGTTTTTTATTAATTTTTCTATTTCTGTAGAGATCCCATTGCCTTCATTGCCCATAATGATAATTCCTTCTTGTGGCAAATCGGTTTTATAAATGTTGTCTCCATCCATAAAAGTTCCAAAAACAGGCAATTTGGTTTGGCTGATAAAATTTTCTAAATCAATATAATTTACGTTGACTCTTGCCAAGGAGCCCATCGAAGCTTGAACCACTTTTGGATTATAAATATCAACGGTTTCTTTAGAACAAATAATTTGACGAATGCCAAACCAATCGCACAATCGCAGAATGGTGCCTAAATTGCCAGGATCACGAATGGCATCAAGTGCAAGAATTAACCCAGATTCGTTTATTTTTTTTTCGTTGGGGATTTTAAAAACTGCCAAACAAGTATTTGGTGTAGCCAATGCTGTAATTTTTTTCAATTCCTGTTCATTAATAAGGACTTTTTTGTCAGTAGAAACTTCGTCAAAATCGTTTTGTGTGGTGTATAAATGAACCAATTCAAAATTGGATTCTAACAATTCTTGAATGCCTTTTATACCTTCTGCAAAAAACAATTGGCACGAAAATCGCTGTTTTTTTTGTTGCAAACTCGTTATTAGCTTTATTTGGTTTTTACTAAGCATAAAATAATGTACTTTTGAATTAAATATCCCTCAGCAATTGAAAAAGATTAGTACAAAAATAGCAACATTTATTTTAATTGGAATAATTATCTCGGCTTGTGATGCCGAAAAACGAGTTCCAAACGGCAAGCAAAGACTTACTAAAAATGAAATTGTTGTAAATGGAAAAACTTCAAAGAGCGAAGATATTACCAATCAGTTGTATCAGAAACCCAACTCAACCATTTTGGGATACAAATTGCGATTGAATTTATTTAATCTGGCAACTCCAAATCCAGATTCGATGTTTCAAGCAAAATTCATAAAACACCCAAAAAAATATGAACGAATGTCAAAATGGTTATCGGCAAAACAAGTCGATCGTTTGGGGCAATCATTTTGGTATCAAGGAATTGATAATTTTTTGAAGAAAACTGGCGAACCTCCTGTTATTGTGGACACTACAAGAACCAGCAAGTCCATTTCCAGGATAAAATACTATTATTTCAATAAAGGTTTTTTCGATGTAAAAGCAAACTATAAATTGGATAGCATTAGTGCTAAAAAAGCCAAAATTAAATATACTATTACAACCAACACTCCTTTTTCTTTAGATACATTAACCTCTAAAATACAAACTCCTGTTCTTGACTCCTTATATCAATCCAGAAAATCTAATTCTTTTCTAAAATCAGGAAAACAATATAACACACAAGATTTTGAGGATGAAAAAGAACGAATTACTACCCATTTTAGAAACAATGGAGTTTATCATTTTCAACCCAATTATGTCAGTTTCGATCTAGACACTTTGAATAACAACAAAAAAGTAAATGTCAATTTAATCATCAACGACTATTCCTATCAAGAAAAAGACAGCACAAAAACGGAACCTTTCAAGGTATTCAAAATTAGCGATGTCAATATTTATACGGATTATTCTGCTACCAATAACAGCAATACCTTTGCCGACAGTACAACCTATAATAATTTCAATTTATTCAGTCATTCCAAATTGAAGTACAAACCCAAGGCGATAACCGATGCAGTTTTTATCTCAAAAGGAAGCCTATTTGCCGATTTCAGAACGGTGCTAACCACAAGATACTTGAACAACCTGAAAATTTTCAATTATCCAACCATCTTGTATGAAGTGGACAAAAGAGACTCTACTGCCCAATCTTTAATAGCAAAAGTGTTTTTATCACCTCGAAAAAAATTTAGTTTTGGAGCAACTTTTGATGTCACACATTCAAACATACAAACCATTGGGTTTGGTGGAAGCATTTCGGAAACTATCAGAAACGTATTTAATGGTGCCGAAACATTAGAACTTTCAGCAAGAGGAAATATTGGTTCCTCCAAAGATTTGGCCAATCCAGAAAGCAATTTCTTCAATGTATCTGAATATGGAATGGATTTAAAATTGAATTTTCCCCGAATTTGGTTTCCATTTCGAACCGAAAAAATTATCCCTAAAAGTATGATTCCTTCGACACTTTTATCGGTAGGATTATCGAATCAAATAAATATTGGTCTCGACAAGCAAAATGTTACAGGAGTGCTGGCTTATAATTGGAATCCCAAAAGGAATAATACGGCAAGATTTGATCTTTTTAACGTTCAATATGTTCGAAATCTAAATCCTGAAAACTATTACAATGTATATGAATCTTCTTATAATGAGTTAAATAATTTAGCCAAAATTTATAATTATACAGATTTTATTGATACAGCTGGCAATCTAATGATAGAAGAAGGAACGTCTGATTTTACCACGGATGTCAAAAATGGAACAATAGTCGTCCCAGAACCTGATTATTCAACAATAAGAAGTATCGAAGAACGAAGAGTAAGACTAACCGAAGATGACTTCATTCTCGCGACCAGTTATTCTTTTTCGAAAACAACAAAAACGGATTTAAAAGACAACTCATTCTATCAATTAAGAACAAAAATGGAATCGGCAGGATCCATTTTGTCCTTATTTTCAAATGCAGCAAGTTTGCCAAAAAACCAAAATGGCAATTATGAAATCTTCAATCTGGAATATTCTGAATATGTAAAAACAGAATTCGATTATGTAAAATATTGGGATTTTTCTAAGGAGAAAATATTGGCGGTTCGAACTTTTTTTGGGATTGCTATTCCTTATGGAAATTCCAATAATATTCCGTTTTCAAGGAGTTATTTTGCCGGAGGTTCCAATGACAATAGAGCTTGGGAACCTTATCGTCTTGGCCCAGGAAGTACAGGAGCTGTAAATGATTTCAACGAGGCAAATATGAAAATAGCGCTAAGTGCAGAGTTCAGGTTTAAAATATTAGGAGAAATAAAAGGGGCAATTTTTGCCGATGCTGGCAATATATGGAATGTCCTTGACAATGTTTCCGATGCAAAAGCCACCTTCGATGGGTTGAAAGATTTAAAAGAAATAGCCATAGGCACAGGTTTTGGACTTCGCTATGATTTGGATTTCTTCGTAGTACGATTCGATTTAGGATTTAAAACCTTCAATCCAGCTAATGAAGAAGGTAAAAAATGGTTTTACGATTACGATTTCGCACATTCTGTGTTTAATTTTGGGATAAATTATCCGTTCTAATGCTAATTAATTCTTATTTTTGCAAACTAAAATACAATTTATAAAATAATTTAAATCATTTACAATGGCACACAATATTAAACCAGGCGTTGCAACAGGCGATCAAGTTCAAGAAATTTTCAACTATGCAAAAGAAAAAGGATTTGCATTACCAGCAGTAAACGTGATTGGTTCAAACACAATAAACGGAGTTTTAGAAACTGCAGCAAAATTAAAAGCACCAGTAATCATTCAATTCTCGAATGGTGGAGCACAATTTAATGCTGGAAAAGGACTTTCAAATGCAGGCGAAAAAGCAGCAATTGCAGGAGCTATCGCAGGAGCAAAGCACATTCATACTTTGGCGGAAGCTTATGGAGCAACCGTAATTTTGCATACCGACCATTGTGCCAAAAAATTATTGCCTTGGATTGATGGATTATTAGACGCTTCGGAAGTGAATTTTGCAGCAACTGGAAAACCATTATTCTCTTCGCACATGATTGATTTATCGGAAGAGCCATTGGAAGAAAATATCAAAATTTGTAGTGGTTACTTAGCTCGAATGAGCAAAATGGGAATGACACTAGAAATCGAACTTGGAATCACAGGCGGAGAAGAAGATGGTGTTGACAACTCTGATGTTGATAGTTCAAAATTATATACTCAACCTTCTGAAGTTTCTTATGCTTACGAAGAATTATCAAAAGTAAGCCCACGTTTTACAATTGCAGCTTCTTTTGGAAACGTTCACGGAGTTTACAAACCCGGAAATGTAAAATTGACCCCAAAAATCTTGAAAAATTCTCAAGATTATGTTCAAAATAAATTCAAAACAGGCCACAATCCTGTTGATTTCGTTTTCCACGGTGGTTCAGGTTCTACACTTGAAGAAATAAGAGAAGGAATTAGCTATGGTGTTATCAAAATGAATATCGATACCGACTTGCAATTTGCTTTTACCGAGGGAATTCGTGATTCAATGATAAACAACCTCGATTATCTAAAAACTCAAATCGGAAATCCAACAGGCGCCGATGCTCCAAACAAAAAATACTACGACCCAAGAAAATGGTTGCGCGAAGGCGAAGTAACATTCATCGCAAGACTCGAGCAAGCTTTTGCCGATTTGAATAACGTAAACACTTTGTAATTTTAGATTTTAGATTTTAGATTTTAGATTCTCTAGTGAAATCTGAAATCTGAAATCTGCAATCTGCAATCTGAAATAAAATGGCTTGGTTTAAAAGAACAGAAAAAGGAATTACTACAGCTACCGAAGACAAAATGGATGTTCCAAAAGGTCTTTGGTACAAATCGCCTACCGGAAAAGTAATTGATGCCGATGAATTGGCTCGCAATTTATATGTTAGTCCAGAAGATGGTTTTCATGTAAGAATTGGTAGCAAAGAATATTTCGAAATATTGTTTGACAACAACGAATACAAGGAATTAGATGCCAAAATGACGTCTAAAGATACTTTGCATTTTGTAGATACTAAAAAATATTCCGATAGATTGAAGGACACCATTTCTAAAACCAAATTGAATGATGCGGTTCGTACTGGAGTTGGAAAATCTAAAGGAAAAGATTTAGTAGTTTGTTGTATGGATTTTGCCTTCATTGGTGGTTCTATTGGTGGCGTTGTAGGTGAAAAAATAGCACGTGGAATAGACTATTCTATCAAAAACAACATTCCATTTGTGATGATTTCAAAATCAGGTGGAGCGAGAATGATGGAAGCCGCTTATTCGTTGATGCAATTGGCCAAAACTTCTGCAAAACTAGCCCAATTGGCCGAAGCCAAAATTCCTTATATTTCTTTGTGTACCGATCCAACAACTGGCGGAACGACTGCATCTTACGCCATGCTTGGTGACATCAACATATCTGAACCTGGCGCTTTAATAGGCTTTGCTGGTCCAAGAGTGGTAAAAGATACTACCGGAAAAGATTTACCCGAAGGTTTTCAAACTGCCGAATTTGTTTTGGAACACGGCTTTTTGGACTTCATTACACCCCGAAAAGAATTGAAAGATTCGATTAATTTGTATATCGATTTGATACAGAATATTGATATTAGATAGTTTTTCACAAACACCCAAATACCAACAAAAAGCCCTGACAAATTTTATTTCGTCAGGGTTTTTAATTGTGTACTTTGCCCCCCTCTCCATTGCTTCGCCAGTTCGCTATCGTTCGTGTGGAGAGGGGCTGGGGGAGAGGACTGCAACCCAAATACAGCTTTCACTTCATCTACAAAATCTAATTTTTCCCAAGTAAACAACGCTACAGTTACTGTTTTTTCAATTCCTCTTGGAGCCGGAAAAGTTTTGGTTACCGTTTCTGGTTTTCTTCCCATGTGGCCATAAGCTGCAGTTTCGCTGTATATTGGGTTTCTCAATTTCAAACGTTGTTCAATATAATACCGATTATGTATTCAATATAGTCCAAGAAAAATGGACTATTTTCATACTATATCGGCATTATACCATAAACTATTGGACTATTTTACAAATGTTATTGGTATAATA
>DMHA01000116.1 GCA_003449615.1 Flavobacterium sp. | reverse complement strand
ACGAAATAACGAATTACTATCTCGATTTACTGTGATAGATCCTGTATTTGTAGCATTATTTACTTGTATTAAATTGGCGTTGTTTTCTACAACAAGAGTACCATTATTAATGACTTCATTTTGAACAGTTACGTTAGTTCCTGAATTTATGGTCAAAGAACCCAGCGAGGTTACAGTAAGTTTTTTGGCTGTGAATGTACCGTTTCCTCCATCTATAACTGACTTTGTCAAATAGGCTCCATCGATGATGGCATCAATAGAAGATGTTGGGCTACAAGTAGACCAAGAACTTCCGTCCCAAGTGGTTGTGGTTGCAGTATTTACCGTGTAAGTGTAATTAGTACCTGAATTATTGTTCAAATTAATAGTGTATAAATCGGCATCAGCACCACTAGGTGTGGTTGTACCGGAAGTAAATACATAATAAGAAACATTAGCACTAAGCGTATTGAAAGCTTGAGGAATCGTTCCTGTATAAGTCGAACCAGAACCTGTCAGTTGCACCACTGTAGAAGTAGCATAATTGTCCTTAGTATAACGCAAATAAACCGCTTGCCCTGTTGCTAATGCACCACTTAAATTTGCTGTAACCGTAGTCCCAGAACATGTAGCCACATTTGCCGCTAATGGAAGTTGTGTAACAGAAGAAATGGTTTGAACAGCACCTTGGACTCTAAAATACAACAAGGTAGTGTCAAACTCTTCGTTGCGTGTTTTAAAAACATAATTGTCAGTTGTATTGGGGCAATCGATATAAAAGGCTCCATTACCACACACTGACATACCATAAGGTATTCCAGGACTATTCCACGGAGTATCAATACAATTAAAGGGTCCGAATTGTGTGAAATTACTGCTCCAGTTTCTTACCAGTCTGAAATATCTATTACCTATACCTTTTGGATTCAAAGTTTTAATTCTAGAACTTCCAGCAACCGACGCATCAAAACTAATCATATCTTCAGCAATCCAACCATTAGTAAAACCATCACCAATAATACCATTTTGTCCGCTTACATTAAGGAAAACAAGAAAAAAAACTAACAATAATAAATTTTTTTTTACGGTCATCGAAATCGTTGTGAAATTGTGTAAAATTTGTTTCATAATTAATTGAATTTGGTTTGTGTGTACTTTTAAAAAAATATTTTTAGCTTAACTAAATTAGCACTTTAAATATTAGTTATGCAATTTAAGGTTTTATATATGACAATCACCTCTCTTTCAATATAGACCCTGCGAAATACTATTACTATAACGTTGTAGTGTTTGTAACTTTTTTTTTTAAATAGGTGATTATCATAAAGATTCATTACCTTTTTTTGAGAATACAATTTCGAATTTTAAATGCATTTACTTGACTATTCAAAACTAATACTTACTGCAAATCTCAATGGTTGTTTAACTTAAGTTCGATTAGTATTGAGTAATTATTTTAAAACATAGAAACATAGTTTTTTGAACTAAAAAAGACACTACGCTTTATTTTGAGGAATCATAGCTATGTAAAAAAATGAAATTTTCTAAATGCTCTTTTTTTCTATGTCACCATCTGTTTGAAAAAATTAACAATCGAACTGAGGTTATAAAGATTTTCATAATTATCCAATTTACACAGGGCTATGACCCGAGCAAAGCAAACTGACGAAGTAAATCTATGATAAGCAAAGCGTCTTTCTACTAAAACTAGTATTTTTCTAGCTTGCACTGAGCGTAGTCGAAGTGTGGTTTAAAATTTTTACTATTAATCGAGTTCAGGTTTCTACCAAAAATATTTTCGATGAATCACAGCAATAGTCGTTTGAATCACAAAATGATGTTTTCAAAAGACTATTAAAACAGGTTATTACAAACTGAACCTAATAATTCTATAAAACAAAAGGCTCCATTTCTGGAGCCTTTAATTTCTATGCTTGTCCCGCAGGACCAAAATTGAGAGGAATTGGAGGTTGTTCACTGTCTTTAATTTCGCCGTGAGCGATTTCAAAACGGTGGATATTTTCTCCAATAGCGTGTAACAATCTCTTGGCGTGTTGTGGCGTCAAGACAATTCTTGATTTCACTTTGGCTTTAGGAACACCTGGCATTACACTTACAAAATCCAATACGAACTCTGAGGAAGAATGATTGATAATAGCCAAGTTAGAATAAATTCCTTCGGCAGTTTTTTCATCCAACTCAATGTCGAGTTGTCCTTGTTGTTGATTTTGATTGTTCATAAATATTAATTTTATATTTCCTATTTTCTCCCTCTTCGCCGCGGCGAAAGGGCTGGGGTGGGGAGATTAATAAAAATATTCTTCTTTAGTTGTCATCATTTCATTGTAATCTTCATTCGAACCTACAATAGTATTATCATATTCTCTCATACCTGTACCAGCAGGGATTCTATGACCTACAATCACATTTTCTTTCAATCCTTCTAAGTAATCAACTTTACCTGCAACTGCAGCTTCGTTTAATACTTTAGTAGTTTCTTGAAACGATGCAGCAGAAATGAACGATTTAGTTTGAAGCGAAGCTCTTGTGATACCTTGCAAAACTGGAGTTGCTGTTGCTGTGATAACATCACGAGCTACAACTAGATTTTTATCTGTACGTTTCAATAGTGAGTTTTCATCACGCAATTCACGAGGAGAAATAATCTGTCCTGGTTTCAATGTACTTGAATCTCCAGCGTCTTCAACCACTTTCATACCGTATAATTTATCATTTTCAACGATAAAATCTTTAGTGTGAATTAATTGTTCTTCTAAGAATAAAGTATCTCCCGGATCTTGAACTCT
>DMHA01000219.1 GCA_003449615.1 Flavobacterium sp. | reverse complement strand
CCTTGCTACTTCCACTATACCACCAGCATAGTCAGGTTTGAATAGGCAGTCTATAAATGTTTTTTCTAAATCAGAACAAAGCACTTTATTGAAACTATCAATCCATATTCTTTTGGCACCGAAAAAATGTTTGTCGTTGTGATAAATGAATTGAAAGGGAATATTTTTGATTTTTATTTCCGATGGTCGAATTTGTTTTGAAACAACAATTTGTTCCTTCAAAGAAGGTTGTGTGATGAGATTATGAGACTGCAAAGCTGAATAGTAACCAATATAATATTGGGCATCATTTACCAATTTTCCCGCTATTAAATGCCAGTCGGGCATAAAAATTTTAGCATTTGCTTCGTATGGTATGATGTAATAAACTCCGTCTTTCAATCTCATCAGAAGCCCACGCTTTGTCATGTCGCTTAGAAGTTCCCGAAGTGTGCTTTCCTTTGAATCAGGCATAGCGTGGAATGCTTCGCTATAGTCAAAGCAAGTCTTGTTCTGTCCATTGAAATAGGTTAGAAGTTCGTTTGATTGCGTTGATATGTATTTACTTTTCATAGTAATATTGTTAGGATAAACCTGACTACAATGATACGAAAGATAATTTAATGTTTTGTCTTTTTGCCTTGAAAAATTATATTTTATAGTATAATTGTCAGGATAAACCTGATATTTCGGATATGAAACATCATTTTTGGCGGTGTGTTGGCTAAAAAGTGGCTCTTTTGGTTTTGCCGAAGAGTTGGCTTTGTGTGTCGGGGCAAAACCAAATGTGCCACTTGTGCGGCTGGCTAAAATTGTTTTAAAAAAATGCGGGGAGGAAAAAAAATAAAAAACATCGGGTCGGCTTGAGGGTCGGCTTACTCGCTGTCCCTTTGTATTATATTCTGTATGTTTTTCTCTTGTCAAAATGGTTTACTTTTTTCGTTTAATTGTCAGCCTGTCGATGGTTGCAGTGTCGGTCGTTACGCTTGCACCTAACATACAATTATACAAATGATATAGGGAAAAAAGACTGGCGGAAGGACATCATACTTATTATTTTTGTAAACTCCTTAATCAATCTATTTATTTAGTAATTTTGGTTTTTAGTTTTTTTATATTCTGTAAATTTAGCTTCAATATTAGCTATCTACATAATTGTTTCCAATCTTTGTTCGTGTATGTGTGTTTTTTCACTTTCATTATTTTCAGCAACTTTATGGGTCTAGGACACAATCACCTTCATTATGTTTGGAACGGAATTAGGTTATTTGAATTTTTGAGTGTCCGTTGCCACTTGGAATAACCTTAATATGTGTCGCAATTCTTTCTTTAAGTTCTGCCAAGTGAGATATTACACCAATTATTTTTCCTTCGCTTTGCAAATTTGACAAAGCGTTTAATGCTACGTCAAGATAGTCAGAGTCAAGTGTCCCGAAGCCTTCGTCAATAAACATGGTGTCTATACGCATATTTTTACTTGCCATACCTGACAAGCCAAGTGCGAGAGAAAGCGAAACAATAAATTTTTCTCCACCTGAAAGATTTTGTGCAGTTCGCTCTTCACTATTTTGGTATTTGTCAATAACAGACAACTCAAAAGGATTAGAATTGTCGCCTGTGCGTTTAAGAAGATAGCGGTCAGACATTTTTCTAAGTTGAACATTTGATAAACCTACTAAATATTCAAAAGTTAATGCTTGTGCAAAATTGCGATATTTTTTCCCATCACTTGAACCAATCAATTCATTTAAATTTCCCCACTTGTTACATACTGCTTGCTGTTTGTCTTTCTCTTTTAATTTGCTTCCGCTTGTTTTTAAATTGTCGTCATTAGATTTTAATGTTTGTTTGTTACCTCCAATCTTTTGAGAAAAATCGTCTGATTTAATTTTCTTCTCGTTAAACTCATTTTGAAGATCTTCGTTCGTTTTTTCGGTTATTTTTTGCTCTTTGGTTTTTAACAAATCTTTTTCTTTTTCGGAAACAATGGCTATGATTTTCTCAAGTTCCGTATTGATTTCATTTTTTGATTTTTCAGCTTTCACTTTACTGGCTTCGCTGGTTTCAATCAAATTATTTAAAAGATTTTCTTCTACTTCAACAGATTTTTCTTCAAAAATTTCTTTACGTTCTTTTGATAGTTTTTGTTTAGCAGCATCTATGCTATCTCTATCTTTCTGTTTTTCGTCAAATGATTTTGCTAGACTATCAATTTCTTGTTTACTTAAAGCAATATTGCTTTTTAGAGTTGTGATTTGCTTTGTTAGATCGTCCACTTGCTCTTTATTTAGTTTCCAAGAATCAAGACGTTTCTTCAATGCTTCAATAGTTTTAACTTCATATTTTTCAAGTTTACTCACAAATATGGCATTCTCTTTTTCGTATTTTTCTTGTGCTGTTGATACTAATTTATTTCTATCTTCAATCTGTTTTTCCAAAACTTTCAGTGAAGTTTCCACCTTGGTTTTTTCATTTGCTAATTTTTCTTTTTCTTTTTGCAATGCAGGAATTTCTTTATCTCTAAGATTAGTTAGTGATTTTTCGCTATTCTCTGCTTTTTTGATTATTTCATCAAGTTGCTTGTATTCAATTTGCTTTTTCTGATGAATTATTTTGATAGCTTTATCATCTGTAAATGTAAAACCACGGTGAAGTTTTTTTATTTCTGATATAATCGTGGTTTGCTTATTCGTATTTTTTGACAAATATTTTTCTTCTTTGTCTTTATTGCTCAAAGCACTTTTTCCCTCTGATTCTAATTTAGCCAATCCTTTCTCATTTTGCTGAATGGCTTTTGTAGTTTCTTTAAATTGTTCTTTTAGTTTAACCAATTCTTTTTCTTGTTTGCCAATTTTCGGAACATTTCCTGCTGCATAAGGGTGTTTCTTTGAACCACAAAGAGGACAGTCTTTTCCATCTTCAAGATTATGTCGATGCTCGTCTAAACTTAGGATTATTTTTGTTAAACCTATATTTTCATCAAGAAGATTGATTTGATATTCTAAGTTCTTTGAGGTTATTTTATCATTTTTAATTTTCTTTTCAAGGTCTTTGGATAATTCGTTGTTTTCTTTTATATAATCTATAATTCCTGAAATTTCCTTTTTACTTACTGAAATTGCTTCTCTAACTTCAATTAGTTTATTGATGTGTGTTACAATGTTTGTGTTATTTTCTTTTTCTG
>DMHA01000405.1 GCA_003449615.1 Flavobacterium sp. | reverse complement strand
TCAAACCAATTTGGATGAGGTTGCCAAAAGTTTGAAAAGTATTTATAAAAACACCAATTTTCCAACGGTTTTGATTACGGACGGAAACCAAACTTCAGGGAATGATTATGTGTATAGTTTTATTGCAAATAATCCGGTTTATCCTTTGATTGTGGGCGATACCACAAAATTTTTGGATTTGAAAGTAACTCAAATCAACGTTAATAAATATGCTTTTCAAAAGAACAAATTTCCTGTGGAAGTGTTTTTGCAATACTCAGGAAACAAAAGGGTGAATGCAGATTTTAGTATTTCGCAAGGCAAATCCGTTTTGAGCAAACAAAGTGTTTCGTTTTCTCCATCCAAAAAAACGGCAATTGTAAATATTTTGCTTCCTGCCGACAAAGTAGGTTTACAAGTTTTTAAAGCCAAAATTTCTTCCAAAGAAAATGAGAAAAACACCTATAACAACAGCAAGAATTTTGCCGTTGAAATCATTGACCAAAAGACCAATATTGCGATTATTTCTTCCATAAATCATCCCGATATTGGCGCTTTGAAACGAGCCATTGAAACCAATGCTCAACGAAAAGTAACGATAGTTAATCCAAAGCAAGTCAAATCATTACAAGATTATTCGGTTTTGATTTTGTATCAACCCACAACAGAATTTAAGTCGGTTTTGGAGAGCAATAAATTAGCTGGAATTAATACTTTTATTATCACGGGAAACAACACCGATTTCAATTTTATGAACCAACAACAATCTAATTTGGTTTTTAGAATGAGCGGTCAAAAAGAAGATTATTTAGCGGAATTCGATCCACAGTTCAATCTCTTTGCGATTGACAATTTGGGTTTTGAAAATTTTCCACCCTTGCAAAATGCTTTTGGAACCGTAACCACAAACGGTACGGTTTCGACCTTGCTTTCTTCTAAAATCAGGAACATTGACACCAATGCTCCTTTATTGGCTTTCGCCGAAAATCAAGGAAAACGTTCGGCTTTTTTGTTGGGAGAAAATATCTGGAAATGGCGTTTGCAAAGCCACGTTGAAAATCAATCTTTTGAAAAGTTTGATATTTTCGTGGATAAAATAATCCAATTTTTGGCTTCAAATGATTCCAAGAAATCATTGGTGGTCAACCACGAAAGTTTTTATAATTCGGGAGAAGCCATTGAAATTTCGGCTCAATATTTCAACAAAAACTACGAATTTGACGAAAAAGCACGTTTGACGATTTCGGTAACCAATACCAAAACAAAGCAAGCCAAAAACTACGATTTGTTGAAAGACAACAATTCGTATAAAGTTAATTTGGACGGACTTTCGTCTGGTGCATATAATTTTTCGGTAAAAGAATTGAATTCAAAAACAAGTCATTCAGGGCATTTTGAAATTTTGGATTTTGACATCGAAAAACAATTTGTCAACCCTGATGTAGAAAAATTATCCCAATTGGCTTCGCAAACTCAAGGTAAATTGCATTACCCCAATCAGGTTGACGCTCTGATAAATACGCTATTAGAAAACGAAAATTACAAAGCCATCCAAAAAGAAATTATTGCCAAAACTCCTTTAATTGATTGGGTTTGGTTACTAGTATTGATTGTCATTTCACTGGCCTCAGAATGGTTTATCAGGAAGTATAATGGGATGTTGTAAACGTTATTTATAAAATGTTTTTCTTTTTATTAAATGAAATTTTAGACGCAAAAAATCATACCATTGTGCTATCAAAAGTACAAAAGCGGCAACAAAAAGTGTTTTTATTTCAAGTATTTGGTAGATAATTCCACCAAAAAAACAACCAAGAAAAAAGAAAGTAATGATGGATAATCGCAAAAAGATTTTGGTCCTTAACTTTTTTACTTCTTCAGGTTTTTTGTAAAAAAACAATTGTGACAGTTCTATTCCCAAATCCGTAAAAAGCCCTGTTAAATGTGTTGTTCTAACAGTTGATCTAGAAATATTGGTAACCAATGAATTCTGGATTCCCATAGCGAGTAGCATAAAAAAAGCAGTCAATTTTCCATCTAAAGTGAATAACCCCGAACTGACTCCGAAAAAACCAACAGCAATTAAAATGACCATTTCTAGAATAATTGGCAAAATATGAGACCAATCGGGTTTTTTTATTGAAATGAATTCCTGCAAAAAACTTGAGAGGAACGAACCCAACAGAAAAAAGATGGTAAAAAGGAAAAAGGTAATTGCAGTAGCATAATCGTGTCTCATTATCTCTTCAGCGAAAAAGGCAAAATGACCCGTTACATTTGTGGTCAATGTTTTCAAAGCTAAAACGCCTGTAATGTTCACCAATCCCGCAACAAATGAGAGTAAAATCGCCAATCTCAAATCGTGAGCAAATGTCCTGTATTTACCTTTGTGGCGAAACATAGTGTTTTATTTCAAAAATTATTTTTAAAATACCTGAAAATATTTTCAATAGTGTAAAAATACTTTAATTATACCATTAAAATTTGTAATATAACTTAAAATATTTTGAAGTTTAATTTGGGTGCAATTTGTTGAAAATCATTGTTTTGAATATTTAGATTGGTTTAATACTGTTTTTGAAAATACCTAAAAATCAAAAAAAATAATCAAAACCCCTCAAAAACACCCAATCCAAATAAAGCAAAATCATATTTTACAGGATCTTTCGGGTCGAGTTCACGCAGTTTTAAATCGAGTTCTGCCAAGGCTTTTCCATCGTTTTGTTTTCGGGTGAGTAAACCCAATTTTCGAGCCACATTGCCAGAATGAACATCCAAAGGGCAAGATAGGAGTGAGGGCGAAATGCATTTCCAAACCCCTAAATCTACACCTTTATTGTCTTGGCGACACATCCACCGCAGGTACATATTAATTCGTTTTGCCGCAGAGCCATTCAGTGGGTCGGAAATGTGTTTTTGAGTTCGATATTGATGTTCAATTTCAAAGAATATTTTCTTGAATTCGTGAATGTTATTTTGAAGATTTAAGTATTTTTCATTTCTATTTTCATTTCTATTTTCATTGTTATTGCCATTGCTATTGTCATTGACATTGATATTGCCATTGTCATTGTCATTGTCATTGTCATTGTCATTGCTATTGCTATTGTCATTGATTTTTTTAGAAAAAACAGCTTCCAGTCCACCGTGATTGTTGTAAATGTGTTGCAATCCTTTTATAAAAGTTGCAAAATCCTTACCGTTGAAGGTTCTGTGAACAAAGGTTTCTAATGACTCCAAATCCTTTTCGGAATGTGATAGAACAAAATCATACGGCGAATTTCCCATCAAATCCATCATTTTTTGTGAATTCTTGATAATCATTTTGCGATTGCCCCAAGCGATAGTGGCACTCAAAAAACCAGCAATTTCAATGTCTTCTTTTAGAGAAAATAAATGCGGAATTTGCACTGGATCAGTTTCAATAAAATCTAGTGTGTTGTATTGAATTACCTTTTCGTCGAGGAAAGATTTTAGTTCTGATTTATTCATTTTTAGTTTTTTTTGAATAAAATCCGTCGCCTAAATTGTGCGTTCGCTGTTGAGGTTTGATATGGTAATATGTTTTTAAATAGTTCAATTGCAGTTTGTTGACACAAGGCAAAGGACCATCTGCAGTGCCATAAAAGAACAATTCATCTTTGGGCGAAAAATAATTCAAATTTCCTTCTTTGATTTTTTCAAATTCAATTTTGGAGAATTTAGAATTTTCATTGGGAATTAAAATTTGTGACCAACTATTTATTTCTTTTTCTTGATGAAGTTGGTTTTTTAATAAATTGGGAAAAGTTATAATTTCTGTGAATAGTAAAGGAACAAGTATCACAACGAGTAAAAAATATTGAACAGTTTTTTGATTTATCTTCAAATAGGAAAAAACAGTGCTTGAAATCAGCACAAATAAAAACACAAATACGGGTAGAAAAAATCTATATTGCGGAGAAGTGAATAGTAATATTAAAAAAGTCAAGGCAAGGACAAGGTATAAAAAGAAATATTTTTTTTCAGTTTTTATCACTTTCACAAACCATCCAAAGGCAAAGAGCAAAAGAATCCCAAAGTTGAAAATTCGGTTTATGCCATCGAGTTGAATCCAAGAAATCAATTTGTCGAACAAGGATTGATTATTGCTAACAGCGGTTTTAAAATAACCAGCATTTTCAGAAATTTGGACAAAAAAAGTTAACAATTTTTCAGGAATTGTCCAATCTTTATTTATTGGTAAAATAGATAATGGATAAAAAGGATAACCAGTAATAATCAAGTTTTTCAGTACTAGAACAAGAGCGATAATGCTCCCAAAAAACAGTAAAAAATTGATTCTATTTTTTTTGAATCCTAACAAATAAATGACAACTAATCCTAATGGGGCAACTGTAATTTTTACAAATATTAGTAATAGAAATAACAGTGTTACAATTTTAAAATTATCGAAACTATCTTCTTTATCCAAAAAATAATAGAAAAGTATTTGCGAAAAG
>DMHA01000271.1:951-2506 GCA_003449615.1 Flavobacterium sp. | reverse complement strand
ATGTCAATACTTTTTTATTTTTTATTGCATTTTCAACCACTATGCCCAGTAACTGATTTTTATTTCTGCAGCATTTTGTGCTGGGAAAGTTGTTTTTGATTGATCTTGTTGGTTAATTGGTTTTTTATTGTTTTTGTTGATTTTTTCAGACTGCCATCAATCTCCCAAACCCAAGGTGTTACTGTCATTTTCAGCAATCAATCTGTTGGACTTAACTTTAACCTGGAGCTCAGTTTGTTTTAATTCTCCAAGGTTGGTGTTTTGTCCCTTTTCAGGGTTTTTTAATGCTCATTGCCACTTTCATATTTTTTTAACAACAATCAGCAAATCATCCAACCTCTGCATCAATTTCTTCCTGACAATGCCTCTAGTTGATACATTCAATTTTCAAATTTGAGAAAGTTTATTATTATTATTGTACCATGCCATGCTAATTTTTCTGACATGCATGCAAGCTGATTCTCATTGGTATTGTTTGATAATTCTACCACATAGTTGCTTTTTGGGATTATTTTTCTAATTACTTTTTGAATCACTGCTTGGGCATTGGGTAACTTATTTCAAAAGGGTGGAGCCACAATTACAACTGATTTCTTTAAACTGGTTGAATGTGTTGTGTGCCATGTGTTTCTCCATAATCTTTTGTATTTGGACTACTAAATTTTTTAAATAAACCTTCTTGTGCTTCTCTTGCAATCAATTTTCTCTTGTGATGGTCATAAGATAACATAATAGCATGGTTGGAGTCTGTGTGCAAGGGGTGCTAGCATCACTGCCAAAGTTTCCCTTCTTAATTTTATACATTATCATATAATTTAGGTTCAGAAAAACTCCAATAACAGCCAATTGTGTAGCATCATAAAGTTAGAAAAAAGGTTTCTTGGTTTGAAATGGAAATAAGTTGTTTTGAACAAAGTATTAGTAAATTAATATTAAAATCCAGAATTTGTCACTCCAACAAAACTTTCAATGACCATAACTCTATGAATACAAAAAGTTTTCAGGTCTAGAAAAAGACATTTACTTTACTCACAACATAGTAAACTTCTCAGATAGTTCCATTAATATATACAATGGTTTACTTTGATCATATTGCATAAAATGCTTGGGGTGTAAACTTCAGATTTAGCCTCTCAACAAAACCTTTTGTAATAAAAGAAGTCATTAACTTTGTTTTCAACATAAAACTTCCCTCATAAAAAATTCCACTCTCCTAGATTTTAATGGTTTACAGTGAAATGTTAAAATTCAGCAAACAGTCACTGCCACAAATTTTCAATGAGCATAAATTTATTTATACAAAAGCTGTCAAGGTTTGAAGGAAGTTATTTTCTGTATTTAAAGCATAATAAATCTTTTATAATTAATTTCAGTATTTCAGATTCAATAGTTTACAGTGATATCATTGCACAAAATGTTTTTGGCAAAATCCAGATATAGCCACTCAATAAAATACTCAATGACAATAACTGTATGAATACAAAAGTTTTTGAAATCAGAAAAATGGTTACCTTTATTTACAACCTAATATTAACTTTACTGATTGATTCTAGTA
>DMHA01000271.1:0-816 GCA_003449615.1 Flavobacterium sp. | reverse complement strand
TTTCAATGACAATAACTTTATGAATGCAAAAGCTTGTTGAGATCTGAAAAACACTTTACTTTATTTAAAATATAATAAAACTTACCAGAACAATACAGTATTTTAGATTCATTGATTTATATTAATAGCATTGCACAACATGATCTTTTGGTGAGTAAAATCAATAATGAAATAGTAAAATAGAATTTTCTCTGATCATAACTTCATGAATACAAAATATTTTTGAGGTATGAAAATGTCATTTATTTTTCTATAATATAATAAAACTTACCTGAACAATTCCAGTATTTCTGTTTCATTGATTTGTAGTAATATCATTGCACAACATAACTTTTTTGGTGTGTAAAATCAATAATCAGGCACTACTTTAAACCTATCAGTGACCATAACTTTATTACATACAAAAGCTTTTTGATGTCTGCAAACAGTCACTTACTTTATTGTAATACATAATACAATTTTCCTGAGTATATTCATTTTTTTATTGGATGTGTTGCAGTGATAGTCTTGCACAATGATTTTTTGGGGTGTGGTTAATCAATAACAGTCACTGCTACAAAACTTTCAATTAGCATAACTTGATGAATACAAGAGAATTTTGATATCTAGAGAAAGTGATTTACCTTATTTGCAACATAATAAAACTGTTATGATAAGTTCCACTATTTTGGAATTGATGGTTTGAAGTGATTACATTACAGAAAATATATGAAATCCATAAATAGATAGTACAACAAAATTTTAAGTAATCATGACTTTATTAATACCAGAGCTTTTTGATGTCTGAAAATACCCATTCATTCTGTTTGTAAACAA
>DMHA01000099.1 GCA_003449615.1 Flavobacterium sp. | reverse complement strand
TTGATATTAAAATAAATTTATGAAAAAAATAATTACCCTTTTGATAATTCTGATTTTCACTTCTTCTAGTTGTGAGAAGGATGATATTTGCGATGCCAATACGTCCACAACACCACGATTGGTCATAGATTTTTATAATAGTACAAATCCGACTGTAAAGAAAAATGTGACCAATTTAAAAGTCATCGGAGAAGGAATGACAGATGGAATAATCTTTAATTCAGGTTCGGAAGAGAGCAAATATCTAACCAGTGGAAACACCATTTCTATTCCATTAAGAACAGATGCAGATTCGGTTAAATATAGTTTTATATTGAATTCTGGCAACCCAAATCCAACATTGATAGACACCGACGAGCTCACTTTCAATTACACCCGAAATGATGTTTATGTATCAAGAGCTTGCGGTTTCAAAACCCTTTTTACTTTTGAATCAACCAATTCTTTTGTTCATACCGCATTTCCGGTAACCAAAGAAAAATGGATGAAAGATATTTCCATCCAAAAAAATAACATAGATAACGAAAATGAAACACACATTAAGATATATTTTTAGTTTTTGTTTTCTCATGCCATTGTTTTTGGCACAAGCACAAGATACTATTAGCAAGAAAAATTCGATTGAAAGAAAGAAAGTTGTAGGCGAAACTCCTTTGCCACCAAAGCAAGTTTCAAAACCAACTGCAACTGTTGCAAAAACCGACACCATTGTTCCTGTAAAAAAAGACAGATATGGAGTTCGTGTGGGAGCCGATTTGTATAAATTGACCCGAGGCTTGTATGATAAAAATTATAAAGGAATCGAATTGGTAGGCGATTATCGATTAACTAAAAATTATTACGCAGCCGCAGAATTGGGTAGCGAAAACAAAACAACCGAAGACGACCGATTGAATACCACCACCAAAGGGACTTACATCAAAGTGGGATTTGATTATAACGCATACAAAAATTGGTTGGATATGGAGAACATTATTTCCATTGGTTTGCGTGGCGGTTTTAGCACTTTCAATCAAGAATTGAATAGTTACAAAATATACAATTCTAGTCCTTATTGGGGGGAAATACCTTGGAAACCTTCGGGAGAAAAATTTGGTGGATTAACCGCTGGCTGGATTGAAGTTGTGGCTGGAATAAAGGTCAAGGTATATAACAATATATTTGTGGGTTTCAGCCTAAGGATGAACACCTTGTTGTTTGACAAAAAACCGAGTGAAAATTTTGAAAACCTTTATATTCCAGGCTTTAATAGAACTTATGCAGGGAAATTTGGCGCTGGGTTTAATTATACAGTAACTTATTTTGTGCCTTTGTATAAGAAGACGGTAAAGCCCGAAAAAAATAAATGAACACAAGCAGAATTAGTGTAACGGTAGCACACAAGCCTTCAGAGCTTGACGACGTACCTCCAGTACGTAAGAGCGGGTTCGATTCCCGTATTCTGCTCAAACAAACGCCTGTAGTGTAACGGCAGCACAATGGCTTTCGGTGCCATACTGGGGCTTCCAACCCCTCAGTTCCAGTTCGATTCTGGACGGGCGTGCTATTTTATTAAAAATGATTGGGATAGAAAATTTATTAAATCGTTATAAAATACCTTATGATAAAAACAACATCATAAAGGTTTTTACGCACAATAGTTTTTCGGATACCAACAACAATTCTCGCTATGTTTTCTATGGTCAATTTGCTATAAAAGGAAAAATTGCCGATTGGATTTTTAATAATATTGCTGGAACAGGAACTCAATTACAACATTTTATAGGCAATGTAACTAGCCAAAAAAGATTGGAAACCTATTTTGATAAATGGAAAATTTCCAAAGTAAGAATAGCAGAAAATAGTAAGTTGGAAAACCAAAAACACATTTTTGTTTATGCCGTTTTGGGTTATATATTTGAAAATGCAACGAAAAACCAGATAGAAAAATTTATTTTTAATGAATTGATCAAAACTGCCGATCATTTATTACCACAAAATTACAAACACAAAAATCGCTGGGATCAATTTATTTTTCTATCAAAACTTCATTTATTATGCAAACCAAAATTAACTTCAACAGTTGATGAAAACAAGATAAACCATGTAACTATATTTGTAAATAATGAAGCTTATGCTACCCATAATTCTATAAGCTACAAATATGCCAAAAAGAAATGCGTAAATGATGCTATAAAAAAACTATTAATTTTTATTGAGGATAAGTTAAACAAAGATGCAACCCATATAGCTAATCAAGAAAATAAAAAACAAGAAAAAGAATTAGCTATTATACAAGCCAAAGCTGAAAAACAAGCCAAACACCTTGAACGCACCGAAAAGCATCAAGATAAAATGACAGAACGAAGACGCATTGCCAAAATAGAAGCCGAACTACAAGACAAAAAAAGAAAACAAGCCAAACAAGCCGTAAAAGAAAAAACTTCAAAAAAAGGAAAAGACACCATTTATAGAACCTATACCTCAGAAGAAATTGCTGCCATGAGTGCCAGTAAACGCAGAAATTTACAAGACAAAGGAATAATCCCGAAAGGAATATAAATGGATGAGAATAAAAATTCTATTTTGAAAACAAAATTAATTCGTATTTTTGATTAAATATATCTATTATGAACATTGCAATAAAAAATAAGAACATAGAAAAATATTTTAGTTTCTTATATAAACTTGATAATTTTTCTAAAAAACGTTTAATAATAAAATTAACGGAATCTATTGAAGCAAAAGAAAAGGAAAAAATTGATCTAAAGAGTTTGTTTGGCTCTTGGGATGATACAAGATCTTCCGATGAAATTATTAGCGAGATTAAAAAATCAAGAATTGAAAAAAAT
>DMHA01000129.1:4515-5114 GCA_003449615.1 Flavobacterium sp. | reverse complement strand
AAAATATAAAATCAACGCAAAATCATTTATTTCCTTTTTTAAATAAACTCCTAAGCTATTTCTTAATTTATCTGCCAATTATTAAGATTCATTTAAAATAGATAATCCATGATATATTCAAGACAATTACAAAAATTAGTGATAAAAAAAAACTTTTAATAAAAATGAATTGTTTTAAATTTTAATATCGTAATATTGCAATATAATTATATACCAATGGGAGCGACCAAAACAGACCATTTCTCGAAGAAACAAAATGAACTAGCCATTCTTACCAAAGCCTTGGGACATCCAGCACGAATTGCGATAATCGAATATTTACTAAAAGTAGATAGTTGTATTTGTGGAAACCTAGTAAACGAATTACCTCTTTCTCAACCCACAGTTTCGCAGCATTTAAAAGAACTCAAAAACGCAGGTTTAATCAAAGGAAACTTTGAGGGAGCGTCTATTTGTTACTGCATCGACGAAAAAGGTTTCGAAAAAATTAAAGGTTTTTTCCAAGAGGTTGAAAAGCATTTGGAGAAAAACAAAAATCAATGTTGTTAACTGGAATTAATCTAATAATTTATGGGAAGACCTAACAGGTTTTCAAAACC
>DMHA01000129.1:3257-4469 GCA_003449615.1 Flavobacterium sp. | reverse complement strand
AAACCTGTTAGGTCTAATCCTAATAAAATCAGCATCATATCAAAAATTTAAATATAAAAAAAAATGAAATTATCACAAGCAAAAAACATCTTGAAATCGGCAGAAGCAGTCAACTTTCTTTTGCCTGACGGAACTTCGGTACCTGAACATTTTCATGTAACCGAAGTGGGTTTAATTACCAAAAACTTCATCGATTGTGGCGGAACGGTTCGCAAAGAAAATGTAGTGAACTTTCAATTATGGGATGCCAATGATTTCGACCACCGATTGAAACCTCTAAAGTTACTCAACATCATCGAGTTATCTGAAAGAATATTAGGTATCGAAGATTTCGAAATTGAAGTAGAATATCAAACTGAAACCATTGGAAAATATGATTTGGATTTCAACGGAAATGATTTTGTTTTAAGAAGCAAAAAAACGGCTTGTTTAGCACAAGACCAATGTGGAATTCCTTCTGAAAAACAAAAAGTAAGATTATCTGATATTAAAATTGAACAAAGTTGTTGCACTCCAGGCGGAAGCTGTTGCTAATTTTTAAATACTAAAACTACTATAAATGACATCAACCAAAACAATCCTGTTTCCAGAAATTGAAAAAGTAATTAACGATTTACAATTCGAAAGCATTTCCGATGAGCGCAAAATCGTTTTGCAACCTCTTGTGGATTTTATCCAAAGAAAAGCCAGCAACGGTCAAGAAATAAGAATCAACTTGATTTGTACGCACAATTCCAGAAGAAGTCATCTGTCTCAAGTTTGGGCACAAACCGCTGCAACCTATTACAATATAAAAAATGCATTTTGCTATTCAGGTGGCACAGAAGCTACTGCAATGTTTCCGATGGTGGTTAAAACATTGGTCAAACAAGGCTTTCAAATCAAAACCATTGCCGAAGGAAATAATCCTGTTTATGCGATAAAATATTCGGAGAATGAGCATCCCATTATTGGTTTCTCGAAAACTTTTGAGGACGATTTTAATCCGAAAAATGAATTTGCAGCAATTTTGACTTGTTCCTCTGCTGACCAAGGTTGTCCATTTATTGCTGGTGCTGAAGTGCGAATTCCTATTACTTTTGAAGACCCAAAAGCTTTTGACGACTCACCACAACAAGCGGAAAAATACGAAGAAAGAAGTCTGCAAATTGCAACCGAAATGTTTTATGTTTTCTCTCAAATAAAATTATAAATATGTCAGCAAATCATTGT
>DMHA01000129.1:1444-3213 GCA_003449615.1 Flavobacterium sp. | reverse complement strand
CACCCGTAATAGAAAGAAAGAAATTAAGCTTCCTTGATAGATACCTTACGCTTTGGATTTTCATGGCAATGGCAATAGGCGTTTTGATAGGATATTTCATTCCCTCGAGTAGCAATTTTATCAATTCTTTCTCAAGTGGAACAACCAATATTCCGTTGGCAATTGGATTGATATTAATGATGTATCCACCATTGGCAAAAGTAAAATACGATCAAATGAGCGAAGTATTCAAAAACACCAAAGTCCTGGGAGCTTCCTTGTTTTTGAACTGGATTGTGGGCCCAATTTTAATGTTTTTCTTGGCATTATTATTATTAAATGGTTATCCAGAATATATGATTGGTGTAATCTTAATCGGATTAGCCCGATGTATCGCAATGGTGGTTGTTTGGAATGATTTGGCCGATGGTAACCGAGAATATGCTGCTGGTTTAATTGCTTTGAACAGCATTTTTCAAGTCTTGTTGTATAGTGTTTATGCTTACATTTTTATCACCATACTCCCACCCTACTTTGGTTACACCAGTTTTGAAGTCAACATTAGTATTGGGCAAATTGCCGAAAGTGTGGGGATATATCTAGGAATTCCTTTTGCACTCGGAATTATAAGTCGATATGCTTTGATTGCACTTAAAGGCTCTGAATGGTTCGAGACCAAATATGTGCCATTTATTTCTCCTATAACCTTGATTTCCTTACTCTTTACCATTGTTTTGATGTTCAGTTTGAAAGGAGAATTGATTGTTCAAATTCCGTTTGATGTATTGCGAATTGCACTTCCTTTGGTCATTTATTTTGTAATAATGTTTGTTATTAGTTTCTTCATCGGGAAATATTTTGGTGCCGATTATTCCAAATCGACAGCGATTGCTTTTACGGCAACGGGAAACAATTTTGAATTGGCGATTGCCGTAGCGATTGGGGTTTTTGGCATCAATAGCGGACAAGCTTTTGCAGGAGTAATTGGTCCTTTGGTAGAAGTCCCAGCTTTGATAGCCTTGGTCAACGTAGCTTTTTGGTTTAGGAAAAAATATTATTCTAAAAATGAATAATACTAATGTTGTCGGATATTTTCAAGCTACACAAAGGTAAAAAGAAACTTTTGAAAATTACTTATTATTGATTGTAGAAAACTAACAAAAAAATGTAGATTTGTAAAAATAGAATTTATATGGAAGTTTTAAATAGGAAATTACTAAACAATATAAAGTCGCCACTCAATTACATAGGTGGAAAATCAAAAATATTGAAGCAAATTTTGCCTTTATTTCCTACTGAAATCAACAATTTTATCGACCTATTTGCTGGTGGTTGCAATGTTGGAATAAATGTTAATGCTGAAAAAATCTATTTTAATGACAATTTGACTTATTTAATTGAAATGTATAAAGCATTTCAAGAAAACGACCTTGACACTACAATTCAACATATCGAAAACCGAATAAATGAATTTAAACTTTCATTAACGAACGAAGAAGGATATAAAGAAATGAGAAAAATATATAATGAACAAAAAAATCCTACGGATTTATTTGTTCTAATTGCCTTTTCATTCAATCATCAAATACGTTTTAATAATAGCCACGAATTTAATAATCCTTTTGGAAAAGAAAGAAGTAGTTTTAACGCTTCAATGAAGCAAAATCTCGAAAAATTTATTATCAGAATTAAGGAAACAAACATTGACTTTATGAATGTTTGTTTTAATAATTTTGATTTTTCATTTTTAAATAATAATGATTTTGTCTATTGTGACCCGCCATATTTAG
>DMHA01000129.1:0-1404 GCA_003449615.1 Flavobacterium sp. | reverse complement strand
CCCGCCATATTTAATTACAAACGGAACTTATAATGATGGAAAAAGAGGCTTTAAGGGTTGGACAGAAATAGAAGAAAAGCAACTTCTAAAACAACTTGATTATTTAGATGGTAAGAATGTAAATTTTGCATTGTCAAATGTTTTAGAACATAAAGGAAAATCTAACAAGATTTTAAAATCTTGGATTGCAAGCAACCCAAATTATAAAATGAATTTCATTGATTTTCATTATTCAAATTCAAATTACCAAACTTTAGATAGAGATAAAAGCTCAAGCATTGAAGTACTTAAACTTAATAATATATCTTTCAAAATATGGCTGAATTAAAAGAACCAACTTGGTCAGAAGCGGTAGAAAAAGCCATAATTGAACTTGGTTATATTGCTACATTAAAACAAATTTATGGTGTTGCACCAAAACATAAAAAATTTGCAGGATTAACTCCTCATAAAACTATAAATGAAAGAGTCCAACGAGATGAAAATTTTGTAAAACTTAAAGCTGGTTTGTATGGATTGAAAAATCATTTGGATAAATTGCCAGATGAGTATAATCCGAATATTAAGAAAACAGAAGAGGAAGAAAATATCATAACACATTCTTATATTCAAGGAATGTTAATTGAAATAGGAAATTTTAATGGTTTTAAAACTTTTTCACCTGATAAAAACGGTTTATTTGTAAACAAAAGATTAGGTAAAATAATTACACAGTCAGATATTCCCAAATTCACATTTGAAAATATTTTGCAATCATCAAAATATATTGATGTTATTTGGTTTAATGAAAGACAATTTCCAAATTCAATTTTTGAAGTTGAAAATTCAACTAATTTCAGAAATTCACTTGTTAAATTTGTAGAGTTGCAAGATTTTGTAACGACTATGACATTAATTGCACCAAAAGAAACAAGTAAAATCAAGAAATTCAATCAAGAAATTGAAAAATCAGCATTTGCAAGTATCAAAAATAGAGTAAAATTTTATGACTATGATTATATTGAGAAATTGTATAACCATCAAATTGCTTCGCAACAATTTAAGTCATTTTTCTAAATTTAAAGAGTATGCAGTTATCAAAAAATGAAATTGAATTAATTGATTTTCTATATAATCATCGATTAGATAGTGAAGTCCAATCTAATAACTTTGAAAATGAAGAAATTGATTATATGAAAAGTTTAAAAGGTAATTATAAAGAAATGTTTAATTTTTCAAATTGTTATCATAATGATGATCGATTAACAAAAAATGAAAATAAAATAATTGAAACAATTTATCAAAAATTCATAATTTAAGTTTTTCCTTTTTTTGCGTTAGGGATAGAAGTGAAAATCCTTTTATGGAGTTTACGGAATAAAAGATTGTAACGGATGAGCCCGACCCTTGGGGAACGCCCAAATA
>DMHA01000415.1 GCA_003449615.1 Flavobacterium sp. | reverse complement strand
AAAAATTTCATTCATTTTACTAATCTTCTTTTTGATAATAATAAAACGATTGTAACAGGATTTAAATATCTGTTGCAATCGTTTTTAACTTTTCAATGATTTGATCCGACTTGCAGATTTGGGGTCTCACATAAAAAAGTTGTGTAGAAGTTATAAATTTGCATAAAAAAAGGAAATGAATTTTTCAATATTTTATTGATTTTTACCCGAGGGATTATTAACTCTTTTTGACATTGTTAATTTCAAAGAATTAGAGAGCTTTCAAACATAATAATTTTTTTTATCTATTAAATTAAATTAAACAATTGAATTTAAAACCCCATAATTAAAGCGAATAATGAAATATTATACCAAATATTTATTGAAATATTAAAATAAATATGCAAGTATAAAAAAACATTCTAAATATTAGGAATGTTAACAAATTATTAAGATTTTTGTTGAACTAATTCAAAATATAAAATAATGAAACTAAAATTAAATGGATTCTTAGTACTATTTATAGTACTAGTGACGCAAATTTCTTTTGCGCAAGAGAGAGCTGTTTCAGGAGTTGTTTCTGATAATACAGGTATGCCTTTACCAGGTGTGAGTGTGTTAGTTAAAGGAACTAAATCTGGAACACAAACTGATTTTGATGGAAAATTTTCTATCAAAGCAACACCAAGCCAAGTCTTGATATTTAGCTTTATTGGGATGAAAAGCCAAGAAGTTACAGCAAGTTCAGTGACTCTAAAGGTTAAAATGCAGGAAGATTCGCAAACTCTTGAAGAGGTTGTGGTAACTACCGCTTTGGGCATCAAAAGAGAGAAAAAGTCTCTTGGATATGCTACACAAGAGGTGAAAGGTTCTACTTTAAACGAAGGCGGTGCTAACAATGCTGTATCTGCCTTGTCTGGAAATGTTGCAGGCTTGCAAGTAATTGCTCCATCAACAATGGGAGGTTCTACAAGAATCGTACTTAGAGGGGTTGGATCAGTAACTGGAGAAAACAGACCTTTAATTGTAATCGATGGTATTCCATTAGATAATGGGAATTATAACACTACCAACACGCAAAGAGGGGCAGGAGGAAGAGATTATGGTGATGCATCAGCTGATATTAACCCTGACGATATTGAATCGATAAGTGTTTTAAAAGGCGGCCCAGCAGCAGCACTTTTTGGAAGTAGAGCTGGTAATGGTGCTATTTTATACACAACAAAATCTGGGAAAAGAGGTAGTGGGAAATCTGAAATATCATTTAATACTGGAATCACTTTTGAGGATGCTTATGTAGCTCCACGACTACAAAATAAATACGGTGGAGGTAGTTCAACAACATTTGAAAATCAAATAATTAATGGTAAAACGTACAAAATAGCTGATTATGCAACTGATGAAAGTTGGGGACCAAAATATGACCCAACATTAATGTATTTACCGTGGAATGCATTTGATCCTGAATTTGCTGATGATTATTTAAAAGAAAAAGCTTGGGTTGCACCTAAAAATGACGTAGATTCTTTCTTCAGAACTGGAATTACAAGAAATAACACACTATCATTTACTAGAGCAAATCAAGACTCTGGTGTAAGATTCTCTTTTGCTAATCAAAACACAGAAGGTATTGTTCCAAATTCTACTTTGATCAAGAACACATTTTCTATCAATGCAAATTCAAAGTTGAGCGAAAAGATTAAAGTTGAAGGAATGGCAACATACGTTCAAACAAAGGGATTCAACAGACCCGAAGTTGGATACGGCGACAATGGATTAGCTCAGAAATTTTATCAATGGAGCCAAAGACAGTTAGATTTTAATGAACTAAAAGATTATAAACTAGCTGATGGATCTCAAAGATCTTGGAACAGAATTGCATGGGACGACCCAACACCAAACTATTCAGACAATCCGTATTGGATTATCAATGAAAACACCTCAACTGATACCAGAAACAGATTGTATGGCAATGGGAAAATCACTTATAATTTTACACCAGAATTTTATGCTATAGGTAACGTCTATGGAGATACTTACTCCTTAAACATTAATGAAAGAGTTGCAATTGGTTCTCAAGCTACTCCTAGCTTCACTACAAGCACAAGAACTTTGACCGATTTTAACTATGAAGGACGTTTACATTATGATAAAAAATTCAACAAATTTAGTGTAAACTCTTTCGTAGGTGTAAATAGAAGAAGCTACAATTTCTCAAGAGTTACTGGATTTACCGTTGGAGGTTTAGTTCTTCCTAATATCTATAATTTATCAAATAGTAAAACCGCAGCTCAAGCTTCAAATTATGAAGAAAAAACTAGAACAAATAGTATTTACGGATTCATTTCGTTAGGTTACGATGACTTTCTTTTCTTAGAGGTTACAGATAGAAATGACTGGTTCAGTACTGTAAATAAAGACGTGAATTACGCTTCATTTACTGGAAGTTTCATTTTCTCAGAGTTAACGGATTTATCTTGGTTAAATTATGGTAAAATTAGAGGAGGTTGGGCACAAGCAGGAAATGCTACTACTCCATACAGATTATCATTTGATGGTGTTGCTGACACTCCTTTTCAAGGTGATATTAGATATAGCCAACCAAACACAGCTTCTAATCCTCTATTAAAACCCGAGTTAAAAACTACAAAAGAGATAGGTTTAGAATTAAGCTTATTCAACAGAAGAATTGGACTAGATGTTTCTTATTACGATGTTGTTACGACCGATTTGATCACACCTGTTCAAGGTGACCCATCCATAGGATATAATTTTGCATTAAAAAATGCAGGTAAATTACAAAACAAAGGTATTGAGACTACATTAACAATAAACCCAGTAAGAACGGACAATTTCACATGGGATATCACTTGGAACTTTGCTAAAAATAACAACGAACTGATTGAATTAGCTCCTGGCCTAAATGAATTAATCATTGGAAGTGCTCCTTTTCAAGCAACTTTATTAGCTGTAACAGGACAGCCTTATGGTCAGATTTACGGAACTGATTTTACTTATGACGATAACGGCAACAAAGTGGTAGATAGTGATGGTGCTTACATCCCTACAGCAAGAAAATCTTTAGGTACAATTACCCCAGATTATAACATGGGTATTAGAAACTCATTAAAATACAAAAACTTAACTTTCGGTTTCTTAATTGACATGCAAAAAGGTGGCAAGTATTTTTCTACTACACACATGTGGGGTTCTTATGCAGGTTTGCTAGAAGCCACAGCTGCAAACGATATCCGCGAAAATGGAATTATAGTTGACGCAGTGTATGAAGATGGCACTACAAATACATCAGTACTAGACGGACAAGTGTGGGCTCAACAACATTATGGTCTTGATGCTATGAGTGTATTTGATGCTAGTTATGTAAAACTAAGAGAAGTAACTCTTGGCTATACTTTGCCTAAAAAAATCATCGGAAATTTCGGTGACTTAAAATTCTCTCTTTTTGCAAGAAATTTATTTGCTTGGAACTTAGATTGGAACGGAATGGATCCGGAGATGGCTTCCTATGGTAGTGGCAATACACAAGGTCT
>DMHA01000266.1 GCA_003449615.1 Flavobacterium sp. | reverse complement strand
TGATAACTATGTTTTTTTGAGATGGACTGAATAGTTACGTTTTTTGTTATAGACAAAGATAGGAAATAATACTGCCGAATAAACAAAACAACCGCGGTAGATTGAACAACCTACGGCGGTAGTTTACTTAAACAACCGTGGTAGTTTGACAGGCTAAACCAGCGCTTTCCAAGCTTTGGTTAGTGTGAGGTTATCGTAACTACTAGTCAGGGGAGGACAGGCTCGATGAGACAGGAAATTAGAAGGATGTGATTTTTTTTGAAAAATTAAGTGGAAATGTGGAAAACCGTAAAATAGTGGTATTTATAAAAACTAACTTTGGAAAATGAGATAATCAATTGCCTTTATGGTGCTAATTCAATTTATAGTACTAATTGTACAAGTTGCATACGATTTGTGTAGGTTATTTATCTAAAAATAATTACATTTAGCGTCTATTTAGATTTAATTTAAAAATCGACCTCTTAATGGCTTTCAACGAAGATTCTAGAGTAAAAATACCTGCCTTACTCCATTTAACCCGTTTAGGATACAAATACCTATCGTTGAAAAATGCCGTTTGGGATGAAAACACCAACATTTTTACTTCTATTTTCATTGACAGTATTTCTAAAATTAATCCAACTATTGATAAATCTGACTGTATTCGTTTATTGGATGAAGTCTCATTATTGCTCGATAATGAAGATTTAGGTAAGGCCTTTTACGAAAGAATTACTGAAAGGTCTGGCATTCGATTAATCGATTTTGAGAACTTTGAAAACAATACCTTCAATGTAGTATCCGAGCTGACTTGCAAAAAAGATGACGAAGAGTTTCGACCTGATATAACACTTTTGATTAACGGAATGCCTTTGGTCTTTATTGAGGTTAAAAAACCGAATAATCAAGATGGGATTTTGGCGGAACACAAACGCATTGAAACTCGTTTTCAGAATAAGAAATTCAGAAAGTTCGTCAACATCACACAACTAATGGTTTTCTCCAATAATATGGAGTATGATGATAGTTCGCCGATGACAATTGAAGGAGCTTTTTATGCCACTGCATCTTATCAAAAACCTTCATTTAATTACTTTAGAGAAGAAGACACTTTTGATTTAAAGTCATTGTTGACTGAGATTGATGATGCAGCTGAAACTGAAATTTTAAAGGATAATAACGTAGTTGGCATTAAAAATTCTCCTGAATTTATAACCAATAAAAATCCTGATAGTCCAACTAATAGAATCTGTACTTCTTTGTTCCAAAAAGAGCGATTGCAATTTATGCTCCAATATTCTATTGCTTATGTCAAAGGAACTAAAGGTTTGGAAAAACACATTATGCGTTATCCACAGCTTTTTGCAACCAAAGCCATTGAAAAAAAGCTGGAAGCAGGAATCAAAAAAGGTATCATTTGGCATACACAAGGAAGCGGAAAAACAGCCCTCGCCTATTACAACGTTAAATACCTTACTGATTATTTTCAGAAGAAAAATGTTATCCCAAAATTCTATTTTATTGTAGATCGATTGGACTTGTTAACTCAAGCAAGCAAGGAATTTAAAAGTCGAGGTTTGGTGGTTCATACTATCAATTCTCGAGATGCTTTTGCCAAAGATATTAAATCCACCAGTGTTATTCATAATAACTTGGGCAAAGCCGAAATTACGGTTGTCAATATCCAGAAGTTTCAAGACGACCCTGATGTAGTTCGTAATACCGATTATCAATTGAATATCCAGCGGGTGTATTTTTTGGACGAAGTACATCGAAGCTATAACCCCAAAGGAAGTTTTTTGGCAAACTTGAATGAATCGGATACCAATGCCATTAAAATTGGCTTGACCGGAACACCATTACTCGGAACGGATTACAACTCTAAAGCATTGTTTGGAGACTACATACACAAATACTATTACAACTCCTCCATTGCTGATGGTTATACCCTCCGTTTAATTCGGGAAGAGATTGAAACGAGTTACAAACTCACTATGAAGCAGGCTCTGGAAGAGATTGAAATTCTTAAAGGAAATGCAGATAAGACAACTGTTTACGCCCATCATAAGTTTGTAGAACCTATGCTGGATTATATCGTTCAGGATTTTGAAAAAGCCAGAATAGCAATGAACGATAACACCATTGGTGGATTGGTAGTTTGTGATTCCTCATTACAAGCCAAAATGTTGTTTGAAATTTTTGAATCCAAATATGCCCAAACAGCAAGAAGTAGCGAAACGTTGTTAATGGCTGCCGAACCATCAGAAAGTTATGGTGACAAAAAGAAAACAGAAAGCAAAGTATCTTCTGCTGCATTGATTCTTCACGACATTGGCACCAAACAAGATCGCAAAGATAAAGTAGAGGATTTCAAGGATGGCAAAATTGATTTTCTGTTTGTATTCAATATGTTATTGACTGGTTTTGATGCACCACGATTAAAGAAATTATACATTGGTCGTGTCATCAAAGCACACAATTTGCTGCAAACCTTAACCCGTGTCAATAGAACCTATAAAGAATTTAAATACGGTTATGTAGTTGATTTTGCCGATATTCAAAAAGAATTTGACAAGACCAACCAAGATTATTTTAACGAATTGCAATCGGAGTTGGGAGACGAAATGCAACATTACTCCAACATCTTTAAATCGCAGGAAGAAATTACTGCCGAAATCAAAGAGATAAAAGAAGTTTTGTTTCATTTTAATACGATGAATGCGGAGATTTTCTCCCAACAAATAACACAAATCAACGACCGCAGCGAGATTTTAAAAATTACTCGAGTTCTGAATAATGCCAAAAGTTTATACAACCTAATTCGATTATCCGGAAATTATGAATTATTGGAACAACTTGATTTTTACAAGCTCACCGTTTTATCTCGAGATGCCAATAATCGTTTGGCAATGATCAATGCAAAAGAAGCCTTAGAAAACAATGTTGATACTACCAACTTATTGAACATTGCTCTTGAAGATGTCATTTTTGCCTTTGTAAAAGTGAAAGAAGAGGAAATGGTTTTGGCGGATAAACTGAAAAATATCCTTCAAAAAACCAGAGAAATGTTGGGTGGCAATTTTGACCAAAAAGCACCCGAGTTCATTTCGTTGAAAGAAGAACTAGAACGTTTGTTCAAAAAGAAAAA
>DMHA01000314.1 GCA_003449615.1 Flavobacterium sp. | reverse complement strand
CTGTGCGACCCCGAAATCTTTCGGGGCTTCGACTTCGTAACCTAATACCCCAATAATCCTTTCCTGTGGTGGTTTGGTTATAAAAGCTATATTTCATATTTTGTTTGTAATTGCATTGAAATACAAATTATTACATAAAATTTGTTTTGAAAATAGACTTTTCACAATACACTTTTTTTCGTAAATTTGCACAATTAATTTATAGAAATAATGAGCAAAAAATTAATATCGTTTGATTGGGCAATAAAAAGACTTTTGAGAAACAAAGCCAACTTTGTTGTATTGGAGGGTTTTTTGAGTGAATTGCTATTTGACAATATCAAGATTGAACAAATTCTCGAAAGCGAAAGCAATCAAGATTATGACGATGACAAATTCAACCGAGTAGATATTTTAACCAAAAACTCTAAAAATGAATTGATTATTATTGAAATTCAAAGCACTTATGAAATAGATTACTTCCACCGAATGGCTTATGGAACATCAAAAGCTGTTTCGGAAAATCACAAATTAGGAGATAAATATTTGAATATCAAAAAAGTAATTTCTATAAATATTGTCTATTTCGATTTAGACCAAGGCGAAGATTATATCTACAAAGGAAGAACGGTTTTCAAGGGTTTGCATCAAAACGATATTTTAGGGTTATCCGAAAAACAAAAGCAAACTTTTGTAAAACAAGAAGTTGCCGATATTTTTGCTTCGCCAGTTCGACCTTCGGTCTCGTGTCCAGAGTACTATTTATTGAAAGTAAATCAATTCAATGATATTGCAAAAGACACTCTCGACGAATGGGTTTATTTCTTAAAAAACAGCGAAGTGAAAGACGATTTCAAAGCCAAGGGTTTAAAAGAAGCGAATGAAGTGTTAGACATTATGCGACTTGAAAAAGAAGACCAATATGGTTATAACCGCTATATGGACAGCTTGAGTTTAAAAGCGAGTGAAGCCTTTTCTTTAAAATCAGAAGCGGAATATAAAGTTAGAGAAGATGAAAAAATTGAACTTGCAAAAAAATCAATATTAAAAGGTTTAAATAATGAACTAATTGCTGAAATCACAGGTTTGACAATTGAAAAGATACAGGAATTGAGACTCGAGAGCTCAGCTACACGAAGACTTCCATAAAATCTAAAAGTTCTTAAATTTCTAGGGTGCTGTGCGACCCCGAAATCTTTCGGGGCTTCGACTTCGTAACCTGACACCCCAATAATCCTTTCCTGTGGTGGTTTGGTTATAAAAGCTACATTTTATATTAGAAAACCTTTTTATAGGATGCAATATCTATATAGAAAACAGCTTCGAAGTTTTATTTACTATTTTCTGATGTAATGTTGGAAAAGGCTAAAATAATTTCCATAAAATAAGGGTTGTCTTTTCTTAATATAACCGAAAGAGGGTAGGAATTTCCAGCGGAATCGGTAATAATTTGATCATATTTTATTACCCCAATATTTTCGTGGCTGTAAAACCACTCGTCAAATTTTCGCTTTCTTAAACTTTGTCGCCCATCGCTAGAATCGCAAATATATATGCAAACCGATTTGTTTTTTTTGAAATAAAAATCCTCAATTATGGCTGCAATGGTTGTAGATACTAATCTATCTAAGGGTGGGTTTCGTTTCAATGGATTGTAAACCAATTGAATAACAAACTCAAACAAATAATCTGAATATTCCGTTTTTACATCGCCAAGTAAGTAATCTGATGGTTTAAACTTCACATTATAAATTATTCCCAACTCTGTTTCAAAACCATAAGAATTATCAACATCTGCTTTGAATAGAAAGGGATAACTCATTATTTGTTGCTTTTTAATGCCCTTAATTTCTTTAAAAACTCTTGAAATTCAGGTGTGTGATACATTTCTTGACTTTCAATTTTAGATTGCCTTTTGCTTTCTTTCATCAAACGAACAATTTCGTCAACAGGTTTGAAAATTGATTTTTTTGTTGTTTCCATAATATAATAATTTCCACAAAGATAAACATTTTTTAAATTAAACAATAACACCTGTTTTTTGGTTTCTTATCAAATCTTCTATGAAAGTTACCCTAAAGTCAGCTACAATAAGACTTCCATAAAATCAAAAAGTTCTTAAATTTCTAGGGTGCTGTGCGACCCCGATAGCTTTCGAGGCTTCGACTTCGTACCTTAATTCCCTACTAATCCTCTACTTTGTCGGCTAAAACAAAAAGTTCTCAAAATAACCTGAAAACAATATTGCACTTTAGTACAACTTTATTACTTTTGTTTTGTGGAAAAAGAACTGAAAATTAGAACCGTTACATTTTACAAAGAATACTTTGCAGAATTTTTTATAAAGCAACGTGAAAAAGTGCAAGATAAAATCACTTGGACTTTAGATTTAATTGAACAATTAGAAAAAGTTCCTGAAACTTATCTAAAATACATTGAAAATACGGAAGGTTTATATGAAATGAGCAAGACCTAAAATTGGTCTCAAAAACCAATGAAGATATGCAAATTACATATGACCGATAAAAAACAATAAATATCTACATGTGAAATAAGAGTAAAACAAGGAAGTGATATTTTTAGAATATTCTGTTTTTTTGACAAAGGGAAATTAATAGTTTTGGCTAATGGATTTCAAAAGAAAACGCAAAAGACACCAAAAAAGGAAATAGATAAAGCATTAAAAATTAAACAAGAATACGAAAATGAAAACAAGTAACTTAGAAACACTCGCAGAATTCAAAGATGAATTTTACGGTAAAAATGGAACTGAAAAACGTGACAATTTAGAAGAAGGTTACGAAAAATTCAAACTCGGATTTATGATTCATGAAGCAAGAATTCAAAAAGGATTAACTCAAGAACAACTTGCAACTAAAAGTGGAACAACAAAATCTTACATTTCGAGAATTGAAAACAACCTAAAAGAGGTTCGATTTTCAACTTTGCAAAAAATTGTGGAATTAGGATTAGGTGGAAAATTAGAACTTGCAATAAAATTATAAATAAAGACCCGCTACCTCACAAATCCTCCTGTGTTTCGGTTTGGTTATAAAAGCAATATTTCATATTGAAAAACCATTTTATGGCAAAAATTCCTATGATGTGAGGCATAGTTAATCAATAAATGCAACTAAAGAGTTGGGCTGAACATTTAGCTTATTTTTCAAACCATTAAATTAAAGAATCGTAACTTAATGGTTTATTCATTTGAAGACTACCCTCTGCATAATATCATTAAGTTAAAGCTGGAGGCAATTGATGCCTTGAAAATAAAGCAATCTGAATACAAAATTTTTGAATAATTTTTCAAAAAATGAAATTCACTGTTTATCAAAAAAATTATATCTTTACACACCAAACAATACTTCATTATGAGTCAAAAAATATTGCTCACTTCAAAGGAAGTCAATATCATTCTTCACCGTTTGGCTTGTCAGTTAGTCGAAAAACATCTGGATTTTTCGGACACTATCTTAATTGGTATTCAGCCTCGTGGTACTTTCTTGGCAGAACGTTTGAAAGATTTGTTGGAAAAAGAATATAAAATCCCTAAAATTGCTTTGGGTTATTTAGACATCACTTTCTTTAGAGATGATTTCCGCAGAACCAATAAGCCGCTCGAAGCCAACAAAACCCAAATCAATTTTATCGTCGAAAATAAAAAAGTCGTTTTCATAGACGATGTTTTATATACTGGTCGAAGTATTCGGTCGGCATTGACTGCCATTCAGTCCTTTGGAAGACCATCTGAAATTGAATTATTGGTACTCATTGACCGTCGTTTTAGTCGTCATTTGCCCATTCAACCCGATTATCGAGGTCGTCAGGTCGATGCTATCAATGACGAGAAAGTACAGGTATGTTGGAAAGATCAAGACGGTAAAGATGCCGTTTATTTAATTAATAAATAAAAGAAAATGAGCGAGTTAAGTGTAAATCATTTATTAGGAATTAAATATATCAACAAACAAGATATCGACCTTATTTTTGAAACCGCCGACCATTTTAAAGAAGTTATCAATCGTCCCATAAAAAAAGTTCCTTCACTTCGCGACATTACCATTGCCAACATTTTTTTTGAAAACAGTACCCGAACCAAACTTTCTTTTGAACTAGCTCAAAAACGATTATCCGCTGATGTGATTAGCTTTTCGGCTGCACAATCTTCGGTCAAAAAAGGAGAAACTCTGATAGATACCGTAAATAATATTCTCTCAATGAAAGTGGATATGGTGGTGATGCGACATTCTAGCCCAGGTGCTGCTCATTTCTTGTCACAAAATGTAAAAGCAAGTATCGTTAATGCTGGCGATGGTGCACACGAACATCCCACTCAAGCTTTATTGGACAGTTACTCTATTCGTGAAAAATTAGGCGATGTTGGCGGAAAGAAAATAGTAATAGTGGGTGATATTTTACATTCCAGAGTAGCACTTTCTAATATCTATGCTTTGCAAATGCAAGGTGCCGAAGTGAAAGTTTGTGGACCAAAAACATTGATTCCAAGGTATATTGAATCGCTTGGTGTTACGGTCGAACCCGATTTGCGTAAAGCTTTAGAATGGTGTGATGTAGCCAATATGCTCAGAGTGCAAAACGAAAGAATGGATGTGAATTTCTTTCCATCGACACGGGAATATGCGCAACAATACGGATTGGACAAAACCTTGTTGGATTCTTTGAACAAAGAAATCGTAATTATGCATCCAGGTCCCATCAATCGTGGGGTAGAAATCACTTCGGATGTAGCCGATTCCAAACAATCGGTAATTTTGAACCAAGTAGAAAATGGAGTCGCTATTAGAATGGCAGTGATCTATTTATTGGCATCAAAAATTCAGTAATTATAGCTTTCATCTTCTTATCAGAACCATTTTTTTAATTATAAAATTTAAATTTTACCAACTTGAAAGTAGAACAAAAAGGGCATACTGTTACCATAAAAGATACACAGGGCGATTTGGATTCATTTC
>DMHA01000414.1 GCA_003449615.1 Flavobacterium sp. | reverse complement strand
GCAAACCCAATACCGAAAAAACGGAAACTGTAAAAACGGTAGAGTCTGTTGTTGAAGAATTAAATTCACATCAAATCACTGTTAAAGAGGTTTTAAACGCCAATGCTTACACTTATCTTCTGGCAACCGAAGCCAAAAAAGAATATTGGATTGCTGTTCCAAAAACCGAGGTAACCGTTGGTAAATCCTACAATTATCAAGGTGGAATGGAGATGAAAAATTTTGAAAGTAAAGATTTAAAAAGAACTTTCGACTCCGTTTTATTTGTTGAAGGACTAATTGATCCAAACGCTACAGCAGTGTCGGAACCATCTTCAACCCCAGTAAAAGTAGTTTCATCTACAGCATTATCCAAAGGAATTACATTGGCCAAAGGTGGAATTTCCTTATTTGATTTGTTTTCAACAAGAGATCAATTAGAGGGCAAAACTGTTATTTTGACAGGCAAAGTAGTCAAATTTATGCCCCAAATTATGAAAAAAAACTGGGTTCATCTTCAAGACGGTTCAAGTTTTAACGGATTTAATGATATTACCATTACCACTTTAGAAAAGCTAAAAGTAGATGATATTGTTTCTTTAAAAGGAACCGTTGTACTAAATAAAGATTTAGGTTCAGGTTATAAATACGACGTACTTGTTGAAGATGCAGTGCTTGTAAAATAACTTTGAATTTCATAAAAAAATCCCGTTTCAATGGAAAATGAAAAGGGATTTTTTATTTAGAAATCTAGAAGATTTGACAGCTTTCAAAAAGTTGTTAAATCTAAATAAAACTATTTCTCCCCCAAAACTTCCGTCAAAACTTTGCTTTGCGTGCCGTTTGGCAATTCCAATTTTAGTTTAAAAGCTAATGTTGGTGCAATTTGAGTGATTTCTTTTTTATCATAACTTTCTCCAGGTTTTATTTTCCAACCATAAAAAAGCAAAGGTGTATGAGTGTCATAAGCATAAGGCGTTCCGTGAGTTGTTCCTGTTGCCCCATATTCTATATATCCGGGTTTGTCTAGTACGACCAAATCACCATTTTGGGTAACATCATAACCGTTGTTAATGAAATTCAAATAATAATCATTACCTGTCGAAGCCAAAATTTCTTCCTCGGTATAGACTCTTTTAACTTGCTCCTGAGTCATCAAAAAGTCCCTGAAAGTTTGTTTTATTTTAGCCAATTCCAAACCTTTAGACTTAATCAAATCCTTATTGAAAAAAATATTGAAATTAGAATATTCAATAACTAAATTTTCTCCAAAAGTTGCAGTAGAAAATTCTTTTATTGCTTTAGAAATATCTCTAGCTGGAACATTTTTCACATTGTATTTATGATCTTTCAAATGATTTGCATTTTCGGCACAAGCGTGATCGGCAGTTAAAAAAAGTAAATAATTATCCTTGCCAACTGTTTTGTCTAAGTAATCTATAAAGTCAGCAATAGTCAAGTCTAATCTCAAATAAGTGTCTTGTAATTCCATTGATCTTGGTCCTAAAATGTGACCCACATAATCAGTTGATGAGAAACTAACCGTCAGGAAATCGGTGATATTGTCTTTTCCTAATGCTTCTTTTTCAATAGCTTTTTTAGCAAAATCAGCCAATATATTATTCCCAAAAGGAGTCGAACGCATTACTTCGGCACCGTGTTTGTCAAACATTTCTTTTAGATTGTAAGGAAAAATAGGTTTGTCACAGTTGAATAACTTTCCTTCATAAGGATTGTCATCTGGCAAACTTTCGTTATAATCAGCAGCGGGTTTCAATAAACTCCAACCTTTATTGATATAGGTCATATAGTTTTTCTCATTATTGAATTCCGTTACCCAATTTGGCAAAGTTTCACCATAGAACGTACTCGAAATAAACGAGCCAGTTTTACTATACCAAAAAGCCCAATTGGCAAAATGACCCGCTGGCAAAATAGCGCCACGGTCTTTTAAACTCATCCCGATTACTTTCCCTTGGAAGTTGGTTCCCAATCGCAATTCGTCTGTAATGGTAGTACTTAACAGGTTTTTTGGAGACATTGCTCCTTCTTTAGCCGTTCCATCCCCAACGGTTTTTACAGCCGCATCATCCGTGCAATATATTGATTTTCCTAACTTTCGACTATACCAATCATTTCCAACAATTCCGTTTACTGATGGTGTCGTGCCAGTGTAGATGGCTGCATGTCCAGGACCTGTATAAGTTGGCATATAATTGAAATTGGCATTATGAAATACAAACCCTTTTTCCATTAAACGCTTGAATCCATTAGGCGAAAAATCATCCGAAAAACGATATAAATATTCCATTTTCATTTGATCGACTACAATTCCAACTACTAATTTTGGACGTTCCTGCGCTTGAAGGCTTGAAATCAATACAATAGACAAAATCGAAAACAACTTTTTCATAATATAAAATTTATAATTACAAAAATACTGATTTGAATTTTAAAAACTGATTTGTTGAATGATTTTGTGTTTAAATTTAACTCAAATCGAAATTAATTTTCCGAATTTCTTTTGTTTTTAAAATATTTCAAAATTCTTGATTTTTTTTATGTCCAACTATTACCCAAGTGCATTATTATTTTTATTAAAAATATTAAAAAAAATAAAGCCTCAATTTTAAGCATAAAAAAAAGCAACATTATTAAACCATAATGGCGCTTTCTTATTGGTAAATTTTACTTTACCACCCTAATTCGCAATGATTATTTTGTGTAGAATTTTGTTGGTTTTTAAGATTTAGAAACTTTATTTATTACATCAAAATCCAAAGCTTGAGTTTCATTTGAAATGTTGTTTTCTGTAATCGCATTATCTTCGGCTATAAGTTCATCGGCAGTTTTTTCTGTTTTGCAAATGTTAACAAATTCAACAACTTCCTCACCCTCTGAAATACTATTTATTACATCAAAATCCAAAGCTTGAGTTTCATTTGAAATGTTGTTTTCAGTAATGGCGTTATCTTCTGCGATAAGTTCATCGGCAGTTTT
>DMHA01000071.1 GCA_003449615.1 Flavobacterium sp. | reverse complement strand
AAGGATTTGTTGTAATTTGGAATTTATAATATTGGAATTTATCCGATATATTTACAGCAAAACAAGAACCCAAAGTCATTATTTTACTGTTGTAATTAATTGGATTTTGGAATTTAGAAATCGGAATTTTAGTAGTAAATTGCATTATAAATTTTCTAATTCTGAAATACTAACGTTTATCAAAAACTCTTGAACTTCGGTTTCGGTAGGTGGATTTGGGATTAAAAAAGTAATTTCTTCGCTATAATTTATTCCTTTGAAATAGCCGAGTTGAGCAATAAATTGTTTTTCAATAAAAAATTCTTTGAAAATCAATTTCGCTTTTACTGAAATTTCTTGAACAGGGTAATGATATTTTATTATAAAATATAAATCAACATAATCTTTATATTTAGCTCTTCTGCCTAATGCAAAAGCTTTCATTGCTGCGAGAGTCAATAAATCTGGAACTTTGATAACTCCTTGTAATTCAGAGTTGATAGGCACTTTATAAGGAAATGAAAAAAAAGTGATTTTCACTCCCTTGGCTATCATATTAACTTGGTTGTAATCGGCAAACGAAACCTTATAATCAATGTTTTTTAGTTTAGAATAAATATCTTTTTTGCGAATATCTTTTTCTTTAAACAAATCAAAATCAATAGATTCACGATGACCAATATGCAAAGCAATTGCAGTTCCTCCCACCAAATAATATTCTCTTTTGAATTGAGAAATTACAGGAAGAAGTTCCAATTGTTCATTATTTAGAATTTCAAGATGCATATTTGTGTGTAATTCTGCCCATTAAATCTAACATTTCTGGAATATAATTTCCAATTTTTCTGTCGGTAATGTCCTCGTAAACCCTTTTTAATTCGGGGTAGCCGATTATTTTTATCAAATCTTTTACATCTTGCCAAGTGCCATAATTGAAAATAAATTCCACCAGCACTTCATTCCCTATTTTAGGAATTGCTTCTTTCTTGATGTACCAAAAAAGGTGAGCGTTTTTTGCTATGAATTCTTCTCTTGTCATGGATTAAAAGTAATCAAAAAAAGTAAATTTCAAAGGATTTAATAAATGAAACCCAAAACATTTCTGATTTGGGTTATTTTCTAATCATACTATGTACAACAAATTTATAAATAAAAAAGAAACAAAAATTATAAAATTGTACCCGCCCAATAAATAGGTATAAATTCGATTGTATTCAGTTTTCCTCGTTTGGCGTGCGAAAAAACAATCGCTCTTTCAATAGTTGGATTTTTATCAAGCAAGTAGTGTAAACTTTTTAGCGAGCCACTTTTTCCAGATTTTACCTCGATGGGCAAAATTTTAGCATCATTACTTATCACAAAATCAATTTCAGAGCTAGCACCTGATTCTGTTCTTGCCCAATAATATGTTTTTTGTTCGGTTTGTGCTATAAGTTGTTGTGCTACAAATTGTTCAGACAACATTCCTTGAAATGCAACTGATAATTCTCTCTTGATATATAAATTTTGATAATCGAGATTACTTTTTCTAAGTAACAATCCAACATCTAAAAAAAACAATTTGAATTGCTTTCCAGAAACCGTTAAAGGCAAACCACTAACAGAAACATTATGAATACCATATAACAACCGAGCTGTTTTTAAAACATCAACACCTTTTTTAATGGTTGGACTTGAAAATCGTTGCGATAATTTGGTATAAATAATTTGGTTTCCTACAAATTTTGTGGCACTTTCTAAAATATCTAACAAACAATCTGAATTGATTGTAGGTTGGTACTTTCTAAAATCTTGTTCATAGCTATACAATAAATCATTCTGAATATTTTTTACTCCTAACAAGTCATTATTTTCTATGAAATATTTTACACATTCGGGCATGCCGCCAACAATTAGATACAACATAAAATCTTCTTCAAAATAATGCTCCACATTTTGAGGAACATTCTCAAAAGGCATTTCCAATAATTGAACTAAATTGCTTTTGCTTCTAGCTTTTAAAAATTCTAAAAAAGTCATGGGATAAAGATTCATTATTTCGACTCTACCAACTGGAAATGGTTGATTTCTAAACTCAAAATCTAACAATGAACCCGCAACAATTAAGTGAAGTTGGGGCATTTCTTCATAAAAATATCGCAAACTACCCAGTGCTTCTGGACAAGCTTGAATTTCATCAATAAATAATAAATCCTCACCTAATACAATTGAGGTGTTTAAAGCCAAATTTAGTTCAAAAACAATTCTTTTTAAGTCAAAATTTGGTCGAAATATTCTATGCAAATTCTTGCTTTTTTCAAGATTTATCTCTACTAATTTACCCGTGAAATTAGTATTTCCAAAGTGTCTAATTAACCAAGATTTTCCAACTTGTCTTGCCCCATTTACAAGCAATGGTTTCCGGTTGGGTTTCGTTTTCCAAGCAATTAAATGATGTATTTTTTCTCTAAACATGGTATCTCTCGTTTTATATTAAGGTACAAATATAAAATAAATGCCATTAAAATAAAACTAAAATTTAAAATAGA
>DMHA01000125.1 GCA_003449615.1 Flavobacterium sp. | reverse complement strand
TGTGCCATTACATCAAAATCCTTTAATAGCACTTTATATGGAGCGGTAATGGGTGGATTGCTATTCAATTTATTTGTGAAATCACCAAAAAAATCTTAATTTTTTAACCAATTAAATTCTATTATTATGAAAAAAAACATGGGCACAACTGACAAAATTATTCGAATTTCAATTGCTATTTTAATAGGTGTTTTGTATTACACCGAAACAATTAGTGGAACAACGGCTTTGGTTTTAGGCCTATTTGCCGTTATTTTTGCTATTACAAGTCTAGTAAGTTTTTGCCCACTTTATCTTCCACTGGGAATTTCTACTTGTAAAAAGAAATAGCAAATGCTCGAAAAACAAATTAATAAAGATTTAATTTTAAGAGAACGATTGGCTTTGCAAAGAACAGTCTTGGCCAATCAATCTACATTCTTGGCTTTTTTGCGAACATCAATGTATTTTTTTATTGCGGGTTTGAGTTTGGAAACTTTATTGAAAATTGACAATAGTTTTATGATAGAATGGTTCTTTTTTATCAGTTCTTTTGCGATTTTTGGCATAGGAGTATTTAATTATTTCAAGCATAAAAAAATGATTTTCGAAAACGAAAAAAACATTGGCGATTATAAAATGCAATATGATGAACAATGAAAAAAGTTTAGACCAAGACTATTGGGAAACTCAATATAAAACCAATGCTACGGGTTGGGATTTAGGCAAAGTTTCACCACCAATTCAAAAATATATTGACACTTTAGAAAACAAAGATATCAGCATTTTAATTCCTGGATGTGGCAATTCTTATGAAGCTGAACACTTATTAAATCAGGGCTTTACAGACATTACACTTATTGACATTGCTCCATCATTAGTAAAAAATCTACAGAAAAAAATTAAAGATGATTCCAATATTAAAATAATTTTGGGTGATTTTTTTGAACATCATGGCGAATATGATTTGATTATCGAACAAACTTTTTTCTGTGCTTTGCCTCCTAGAATGCGACAAAATTATGTATCTAAAATGTACCAACTTTTATCAGAAAATGGAAAATTAGTTGGTTTGTTGTTTAATAAATCCTTTGATTCCGGACCACCTTTTGGCGGAAATCAAGCTGAATATGAACAATTATTCAAAAACCATTTCAAATTTTTGCAATTGGATTTGTGTCAAAATTCAATCAAGCCAAGAGCCAATTCGGAATTGTTTATCGAATTCCATAAAAAGAAAATTTGATATTATTTATACCTCATTTAATTTACTATTAAAAATAAAATACTTCAACTTCAAGCAATTATTCCTTGTGTAACTATTGTTACCAACTACTCAAAAACATTGATTTATTTTTGGTCAATAAAATGATTTAATATGTCAAAAATAGTAGTATTAGGAGCTGGAATTGCGGGTCACACTGCAGCCGCTCATTTAAGACGAAAACTATCTAAAGAACACGAAGTTATCGTTGTTTCGCCTAATAGGAACTATCAGTGGGTGCCTTCTAATATTTGGGTTGGAATTGGAAGAATGAAATCTGAAGAAATTTATTTTCCGCTTGAACCCTTGTATAAAAAGAAAGGTATTGGATATATTCAAGCCAAAGTCGTTTCTTTCCATCCCGAGGGAGACGCATTGGAGGAAAAACCTTTTGTGTCCATTGAATATCTATATGGCCCAAATGCTGGAAATCAAGAAAATGTGACTTACGATTATCTCGTCAATGCCACGGGACCAAAACTCGCTTTTGATATGACCGAAGGCTTAATTCCTGGCATCAACAAAGCTTTTTCGGTTTGTACTTATGATCACGCTGAACACGCTTGGCAAGGGTTGAAAGATTTAATTGAAAAATTGCAATCTTCTAATTCTACTGAAAAAGCAAAAATTCTTATTGGTACTGGACATCCAAAAGCAACTTGTCAAGGAGCAGCTTTTGAATATATTTTGAACGTCGAACAAGAATTAAACCGTCACAAGGTAAGAGATAAAGTCGAAATTACTTGGATTTCAAATGAATACAAATTAGGCGATTTTGGAATGGACGGAATGTTGATGAGCGTTGGCGGAAAACCAATGCCATCGGATGAATTGGTCGAAATGGTTTTTGCCGATAGAGGCATCAAATGGATTCTTGGAGCTGGAGTATCAAAAGTAGAAAATGGAAAAGCACAGTACGAAAATCTGGAAGGAGAATACAAAACCGAAGAATTTGATTTTGCGATGTTGATTCCTGCCTTTTCAGGTCACGGTTTCAAAGCCTTCGACAAAACTAACAACGATATTACAGATAAACTTTTTAAAGGTTTTATGATTGTCGATGCCGACTATACGCCAAGACCTTACGAAGAATGGACAGTGCAGGACTGGCCAGAAACCTATCAAAACCCAAGTTATCCCAATATTTTTGCACCCGGAATTGCTTTTGCTCCTCCGCATACGATTTCAAAACCTAGAAAAAGTAAAAATGGAACTGATATTTTTCCAGCACCTCCAAGAACAGGAATGCCATCTGGAATTACAGCAAAATTAGTAGCCGACAATATTATTGACAGCATAAAATCTGGAAAAATATCCTTGCATCACAAAGGTTCGATGGGCAATATGGGAGCTGCTTGTATTGCTTCCTCTGGTTACGGAATTCTAAAAGGAAGGGGCATCAGCATTACTACTTATCCCATCGTTCCAGATTATAAAAAATATGCAAATTCAGGAGGAAGAGATTTGAATAAAACCTTTGGAGCATTAGGTTTAGGAGGTCATTGGGTAAAATTGGCCTTGCATTATGCTTTCATTTACAAAGCCAAAATGAAACCTTTTTGGTGGTTAATTCCCGAATAATATATACTTAAAATCTCTAGATAAATTGTTTAAAAACATCACATTATGGCTAAAAAAATCACCCGCTTTCAAAAATTTGTAATGCACAATCCATTCATTCAGTTTTTTATGTTCTTGTATTTGAATGTAAAAATATTAAGCGTTGTCGCTTTCGGGCACGGCGGAACAAGAGAAGTAAAGAATTAAAATTTTATTAAAAGTATTTCTTGCTGGAATACTTTTTTTATTTACCTTTGTTAACCAAATAGTTTAACCATATAGTTAACACAAAATGACAACCGAAGAAAAAATATTCAATGCCGCCCGAATTGTATTCCAAAAGAAAGGATTTGCTGGAGCCAGAATGCAGGAAATAGCAGATGAAGCAGGCATCAACAAAGCAATGTTGCATTATTGTTTTAAGAATAAAGAGTTACTTTTTCAAGCTGTTTTTATGAATGCGTTTAGTCAATTGGCGCCGCAAATCAATGAAATTTTCAATTCCCAAGATTCGATTTTTGACAAAATCAAAAAGTTTACACATAGTTATATTTCGTTTGTAATGCTGAATCCTTATCTGCCCCAATTTGTAATTCAGGAAATGAACAACAATCCCGAGTTTGTAATTTCATTTTTAATGAATGAAAATAGACCCAATCCAACATTATTAATTACTCAAATCGAAAAAGAAATTGCTGCTGGAATCATCAAACCCATCAATCCAAAACATCTTTTGATGAATATGATTTCGATGACGGTTTTTCCTTTTGCGGCACAAATGATGATAAAAGGAATACTACAAATTTCAGATACAGAATTCAATCTTATGATGGAAGAACGAAAAACCAGCATTGCCGAACAAATTATTAATTCGATTAAAAAATGAAAAAAATTCTATTTTCATTTCTATTTATGTTGCCAATATTTTCCATTGCGCAACAAACTTTGACCTTGGAAGATTGTTATGTTTTGGTAAAAAAAAATTATCCAATAGCAAAGCAAATGGGATTAATCCAACAGAAATCAAGTTACGAAATAGATGTATTAAACACAGGAAAGTTACCAAAAATTGACATCAACGCCCAGGCAACCTATCAATCGGATGTAATAGGATTTCCTGCGACAATGCCAGGAGTTCAGCCTTTGAATAAGGATCAATATCGAACCACTTTAGATGTGAATCAGTTACTTTATAATGGTGGAAAAATTGATGCCAATGCAAAATTAATAGAAGCACAAACCAAAACCCAACAACAACAAGTGGAAGTCAGTTTGTACCAATTGAAAAGCCGAATCAATCAAAATTATTTTTCTGTTTTATTACTGCAAGAAAAGAAAGCATTGTTGTTATCCAAAAAGGAGTTACTAACTTCAAAAATTAAGGAAGTAAAATCTGGAGTGCAATTTGGTGCAATACTTCCGTCATCAGAGCAGGTTTTAGAAGCAGAAATCATTAAAATTAATCAACAGTTAACGGAGATTAAATTCGATACTATCAAACTATTAAATAATCTTTCAAAATTAACTTTTTCAGAAATTGATACGGAAACAATCCTAATACAACCCATATTATTTTCAAATAATACCAATGAAACAAGGCCTGAAATTGCTTTTTATGATTTACAAAAGGAGCAACTAGAGTATTCTAAAAATCTAATTTCTAAATCCAATCTCCCAAAAATTAATGCTTTTGGTCAAGCAGGTTATGGTAATCCGGGATTAAATATGTTAGACAATTCTTTTCAAACTTTTTATGTTGTTGGCTTAAAAGCAAATTGGAATGTTTTTGATTGGGGTAAAACCAAAACAGAAAAAAAAGTATTGGATATTTCAAAAAATATAGTTAGCTCGGAAAAAGAAACATTTGAATTGAATATCAAAATGCAATTAGAGGAGCAAGATTATGAAATAAAAAAGATAGAACAACTGTTGCTTTCTGATGCTGAAATAATTTTAATCCGTGAAAAAGTGATTAAATCTTCGGATGCTCAATTGAAAAATGGCGTGATTACCACTTCCGAATATTTGGTGGAATTCACGAATTTATACGAAGCCCAAACGAATCAAAAATTACACGAAATTCAATTGGCTTTTGCGAAAGCGAATTATCAAGTTACTAAAGGAAATTAATAACACAACCTTTGTCAAAGTTTTAAACTTTGACAAAGGTATAAAATTGAAAAAATGAAAAAAATAGTCACATTCTTAATCTTAACAAGCTTAATTTCCTGCAACAAAAACAACGACAAAGCCGATGGTTACGGAAATTTTGAAGCCACCGAAGTTACCATTTCTGCAGAAGCCAACGGGAGAATCGAGTATTTAAAATTGGAAGAAGGCGATATTTTGGAACCAAAAAATCAAGTTGGTTTAATTGACACGACACAATTGTATTTCAACAAACAACAATTAATAGCCTCAAAAAGTACGGTTTATTCCAAATCGACTAATGTGTTGTCACAAGTTAAAGTCTTGCAAGAACAATTGAAAACAACTCAAATTGAGAAAAAAAGAATTCAGAATATGTTTGCCGAAAATGCGGCGACCAAGCGTCAAGTAGATGAAATTGACGGCAAAGTGAGCGTTATTCAAGAACAAATAAAAAGCGTCCAAACCCAGAATGCGCCCATCGCAAACGAAGTAAAATCTATCGATGTTCAGATTGAAAAAATCAACGACCAAATACAGAAAAGTAAAATCATCAATCCAATAAAAGGAACGGTTTTGGCAAAATATACCGAACCAAATGAAGTGACGTTTTTCGGGAAACCTATCTATAAAATTGCCGATATTTCGGAAATGACGTTGCGAGTTTATGTCAGCGAAACGCAATTGGCAAACATAAAAGTGGGGCAAAAAGTCACCGTAAAAATTGATTCAGGAAATGAAATGAAATCCCTTCCCGGAACGATTTCCTGGATTGCATCCTCGGCTGAATTCACCCCAAAAGTGGTTCAAACCAAAGAAGAAAGAGTCAATTTGGTTTATGCCGTAAAAGTGAAAGCAGTAAATGACGGCAGTTTGAAAATTGGAATGCCTGCTGAAATGTGGATTAAATAAATATTAAATGTTAATTTGTAGTTAAACCGAAGAATTATACGTAATTATGTAATAAATGTTACAGAATTAAAGTGATTGATTAAATAAGTTTATAAAATATTAATTCTAAAAATTATAACAATGAAAAAAATGGTTTTTGTTGCTTTTTTAACTGCAATTATGTTAAGCAACAGTTCGTATGTGAGTTTTGACAAGGCTTTAGTTCCATTAAGTCAAGCAGAAATTAATGATTTAAAATTTTTGAGGGAAGAAGAGAAACTGGCTCGTGACGTCTATTTGTATGCTTATGATAAATACCATTTAAAAATTTTTAATAACATTTCGCAAAGTGAACAAAGACACATGAATAGTGTGCTGAATTTACTGAATAAATACGGAATTCCTGACTCAGCATCAACGGAAAAAGGCGTTTTCAACAATCCTGATTTACAAAAACTTTATAATAGTTTAACAAAGCAAGCCGATATTTCATCAGTTGAAGCTTTAAAAGCTGGAGCAACTATTGAAGATTTAGATATAAATGACATTGATGATTTTACAGCAAACACCACTAAACCCGATTTATTGAACGTGTATGGAATATTAAATTGTGGGTCAAAAAATCATATTCGTGCATTTACAAGATGGCTTGAAAATGAGGATGTAACTTATATTCCACAATATCTGTCAATTGAGGAATATAATGTTATTTTGAGTAGTTCAAATGGTGGTTGTGGTAAAAATAAATAGAAAAAAATGAATACAAATTTTATAAAATTAGCTGTTCTGCTTGTTGCTTTTTCAAGCTGTAACAAACAAAAATCATCAGAAGATTTTGGTGTTAATTCATCAGCTTTATCTACAAGTGAAAACAATGAATCTTTAGCATTATTCAAGCAAAAATGCTATGCTTGTCATAGTGTTACCACCAAATCTCACGATGAAATTATTGCTCCGCCAATGATTGCCGTGAAGAAAAGGTATTCGATGCAATTTGACAACAAAGAGGATTTTGTAAATGCAGTTGTGGCTTATGCAATTGATCCAAAAGCCGAAAACGCTTTGATGATTGGTGCGGTCAATAAGTTTAAAGCAATGCCTAAACAAGCTTTTGCAGAAGAGGATTTAAAGAAAATCGCAACCTATATCTATGATAATGAAATTGAAACACCCGAATGGTTTGAAGGACATTTTCAACAAAATCACAAAAACGGTCAGGGAATGGGAAATGGAATGGGACAAGGTATGGGAAAACGTAAATCACAAATTAAATAATCATTAAAAAACTGAATTATGAATAAAATAAGAATGTTCATTTTTATTGCGCTTGGAATTTTAATTTTCTCCTGCAATAAAAAATTAAAAGAAGAAAAAATAGCAACTAAAATAAATATTGAA
>DMHA01000008.1:12211-15593 GCA_003449615.1 Flavobacterium sp. | reverse complement strand
AAAATTGTAATCGAATATAAGCGACCGTACATCATTCATAAAACAGTATTAACTTACGGAATTGGAGAAAGTTTATTAGCAGAAACCATCGAAAACTGGGAAAATAATTTACCCGATTTTATTAAATTAGCTTATCTACCAAGTCCCGGTCGAGTACGATTAAGACTATCAGCACGAGGGACAGACAAAGATTTTTTGGAGAATGCTATATTCGAAAATGTAACATCTTTGGCTAAAATACTTGGCGATAGCATTGTAGGTTTTGATGATGATGAAACTCTCGAAATAGTAGTTGGCCGACTTTTGACGCAGCAAAACAAAACTATTTCAACCGCCGAAAGTTGTACGGGAGGAAAAATTGCTCAGATTTTGACTTCGGTTTCAGGAGCTTCAAATTATTTTAAAGGGAGTGTAGTTTCATACTCAACCGAAACTAAAATATCAGTTTTGGGGCTATCCGAAGATTTAATAAAAAAACATTCTGTTGTAAGTGCTGAAGTGGCTAGGGAAATGGCAATTAATATTCAGAAAATAATGAAAACCGACTATGCCATAGCTACAACTGGTAATGCTGGACCATCAAAAGGCGATTCAAATGCCGAGATTGGAACTGTATTTATTGCATTGGCTATGCCAAATGAAGTGCTAATTGAAGAGTTTAATTTCGGTCAACCCCGTGATAAAGTGATAGATAGAACCGTTGTGAAGAGTTTAGAAATGCTACGAAAAGAAATTTTAAAAAATGTTCAATAATTTTTTTGCTACATCCGTTTATTTTTCTTTTCTTTGCACCCTGATTTTGAATAACGATAAAAGATAAGATAATGTCAAGAGTTTGTGACCTTACAGGTAAAAGAGCGATGGTAGGAAATAACGTTTCTCACGCTATGAATAAAACTAAGAGAAAATTTTCGGTAAACTTAGTTAAAAAGCGTTTTTATCTTCCAGAAGAAGATAGATGGATTACTCTAAGAGTAGCTGCATCTACGGTAAAAACAATTAATAAAAATGGAATCGCTGCAGTTTTGAAAAAAGCACAAGCAGGCGGATTTATTAAATAATCCATTCCAAAAAAATAGAACAAGATGGCAAAGAAAGCAAAGGGAAATAGAATCCAAGTAATTTTAGAATGTACTGAACACAAAACAACTGGTGTTGCAGGAACTTCAAGATACATTACAACAAAGAACAAAAAAAATACTCCAGACAGATTAGAGATTAAAAAATTTAATCCAATCTTGAAACGTGTAACAGTTCACAAAGAAATTAAATAACAATTTTAACAAAATCTTTCGTGTTTACATTCAAGATTTATTAAGATAAAAACAATATAAAATCATGGCAAAGAAAACAGTAGCATCCTTACAGACCTCTTCTAAGAGATTATCAAAAGCCATCAAAATGGTAAAATCTCCAAAAACTGGTGCCTATACATTCGTAGAATCTATTATGGCTCCTGAAGCAGTTGATGAATTCTTGAAAAAGAAATAATTAACTATCGCATTATATAGAAAAGCTACTTTCATTCGGAAGTAGCTTTTTTATTTTCTATATTTGCTTATCTTGTTTGTTTATGGTTAGTTGTAAATCATTATTTTTGAAACTAAAACTTTTTTAGATTTTGTATTAATGATTATAAGAAGTAGGTATTTCAAACTTCTAACTTCTAACTTCTAACTTCTAACTTTTTACTATAATGAGTTTATTTAAAAAAATATTTTCTTCCGAAAAAAAAGAATCACTTGACAAAGGTTTAGAGAAAACCAAAACTTCTTTTTTTTCCAAGTTGACGAAAGCCGTTGCTGGAAAATCTAAAGTTGATGATGAAGTTTTAGATAATCTAGAGGAAGTTCTGGTTTCGTCAGATGTTGGTGTGAATACCACTTTGAAAATTATCACCCGAATCGAAAAACGTGTTTCCGAAGATAAATTCCTTGGAACAGATGAACTCAACCAAATTCTTCGAGAAGAAATTGCAGGTTTGCTTTCAGAAACAAATTCTGGAGAAGCTACCGAGTTTGTAATTCCAATAAACGTAAAACCTTATGTTTTGATGGTTGTGGGAGTTAATGGAGTTGGAAAAACGACAACTATTGGCAAACTAGCCTATCAATTCAAAAAATCAGGTTATAAGGTAGTTCTCGGCGCAGCCGATACTTTTCGAGCCGCAGCAATAGATCAATTGCAAATTTGGGCCGATAGAGTGGACATTCCCATCGTAAGACAAAACATGGGAAGCGATCCAGCTTCGGTGGCTTTTGATACTTTGCAATCGGCAGTGGCACAAAATGCCGATATTGTAATTATAGATACCGCAGGTCGTTTGCACAACAAAATCAACTTGATGAATGAGTTGACCAAAGTAAAACGTGTGATGCAAAAAGTTGTTGGTGATGCACCACACGATGTGATGTTGGTTATCGATGGCTCGACTGGACAAAATGCTTTCGAACAAGCCAAACAATTTACCGCTGCTACCGAAGTGACTTCACTAGCCGTTACAAAATTAGATGGAACTGCCAAAGGCGGAGTAGTTATCGGGATTTCAGACCAATTTCAAATTCCTGTAAAATATATTGGCGTAGGAGAAGGAATTGAAGATTTGCAAGTCTTCAATAAATATGAGTTTGTTGATAGTTTTTTTAGATAATAGTAGATTTTACAAATAACTAATAAAGATGACAAAAGCGAACAATATTTTAAAAATTGTAATACTACTTTTGCTAAGTATAAATTTATCTGCAAATGTAGTATGTAGTGAAACAATAAAACATAGATTTCTACATATTGAAAATGATTCTATAGTTTTTAGTGGGGAGATAAAGTATTTTGTGGACGGTGAGAAATCTAAAGGAGTTCAAGTTGTTTTCATAACGCTTGATAAAGTATATTTTTCAAATAAAACTTCTAAAAATGGCAAATACCAAATCAAAATTCCTTCTGAAAAAGTATTACAAGAAAATGTTATTCTTGTAGAGTATCCCCATCCCTGTTTTCCATTTCTATCTAATTACCATATTGTTAATACAAATTTTTCAGAGACAAAGCGATGTGAATTACTTCCTAATACATTGTGGAATAAAAAACCAACTTATACTAACGGAGATGATATTGTTTATGTTGATGGAAATGAAGTGCCTTTTAATATCAATAATGAATTTAATAAATATCCAGTTCAATATGTAATTGAAGACGAGAAAATTATAAAAATTCTTTGTGGTGAAACCAAAAAAAAGAGGTTAATATTGTACTATCATTAAATTTGAAAATTAGTATTAAATCGAAATTTCAGGCTTCTTTAATCTTCCAAATCGCAAATTGGCTGATCATTAATTTCTCTATTGTTGCCAATAAAAAATTGATTGTAGTTTTTCCAAAACAA
>DMHA01000008.1:11505-12177 GCA_003449615.1 Flavobacterium sp. | reverse complement strand
CCAAAACAATAAAATAATAAACCAGCTAAAAAAAAAATTCAGCTGGTCGAAAAAAATCACACTAAGCCTAATTGTTTGTACCTGCTGTCTATCAAAGTAGCATATTCTTTTTTATATACCTCATTCACAAAACTATTTTCTAGAACTGCTAACATTTCAGGTTTAGCATAAACAAAAAGGTCTAAAGTATTATCTAAAACTTTTTTATTCAAACCACCATTTTCAAAAGCAGCCAAAAAATCAACATATTTGAGTTTTCGTTTTTTTGCATTTAATGTCAATGCTAACTCCTCGGTATCATTAGGATTCACTAATGCAGTAGGCACTAAATCATAAGCTGGACACAAACTCAAACCTTGATTTTCATTTTCTAAAAGTGAAAAATTTTTTAAGTGCATGTCGCTATTTCCTGTAAAGAAACTAAACAAAACTTGCTCATAAAAATTGCTCACATCCAGTAATGGCGAACTTGAATATTTCAATATCAATTTAGCCACTTGCTCGTGACTGCCTTTGTATTTATCCTCGGTCAAACGCTCACTCAGTTGGCACATATCTTCCATGTGAAGTTTGCCTTTTCGGGTTCTGTCCACACGTTTAGTGATGTAACACAAAGTTTCGTCCTGTAATTTTACTAAACTATGCGGCACTACTTTTATGCCACAAACAGCT
>DMHA01000008.1:0-11447 GCA_003449615.1 Flavobacterium sp. | reverse complement strand
CTACTTTTATGCCACAAACAGCTGCCATGTGCATTGTGACACTTTCCAATTCTGGCAATTGGGCATAATGCACCGATGGTGGTTTCAAGATGTAATCGCCATAAAGACCTACGATTGTCAATTTTTTGGTTAGATTTTTTTCTTGTTTTCTATATAAACTAAGTGATACTTTGGCTTGTACTCCTGTAACTGCCATCTGACTTTGGATAACTTGTGTAGCCAATTCTTGCAAATCGCCTAAATTATAAGCAAGTTTTGGCGTTTTTAATTGTCCAAAAAAACGTTTGTTGCAAGCTTCATGAACATCCACAGAACTATCAACAAGAGGCTGATAACAATACAAACAACGTCTGCCGTAGAACTCACTTTTTTCGTGAACACCCTTCGAGGAACCAGTTGTTGCTAAATATTTCTTTTTATAATTTTTCATTGTTGATGACACTTACTGCTCCAATACAATCTTTACAGCAAGTTAGGAGCAATCCCATTCTATCTTTATAATTTATTTTCCATTTTTTTTCAGCGATGTCTAAAAGCCATCCTTCGGGGATTAATCCATCAAAAAAAGCAAACAACGTTTTACTTTGATAACTATTTTCAGCTAATGGCAAAGTTGCACTAACGGCTTCCGATTTTTTGTCTTGCAAATATTCTTTGTTATATTCAAAGGAATATCCAGCATCGGTTTCACTTACAATGCCACAAAAAATATTTTTCATATATACATTTCCGCTTCTATTCATCACTAATTAATTTTTGCCTATCCATCTCTACAACACCCAAGGTTTCTCCAAAAAGTCTTAAAACATCATTCACTTTATCCATTCGCAAGGTATTTTTTCCTTGTTCTAAATCTCTTATAAATCGCAAACCGACATTCGCTTTTAGTGCTAATTCGGGTTGTGTGAGCTTGTTTTGTTTTCGCCTATTCTTAACATGTAAACTTATGGCATTGACATTTTTTTTCATTTTTATACCCTTTAAGCCACAAATGTACAATTTTTTTAGAAATTTACACCTATTAAGGTATATTTATTATAATTTTTTATTTTTTATACCTTATATAGTATAAAAAGTTAAATCCTTGTGTTTTTGCAGTACATAAGGTATAATTTTGCATACTAATTAGAATTAACTGATAAACTATTGAAATATTTTTTAGATGCCATATTGTTTAATATTAAATGAATTTCAATGATTTTTGCGACAAATGACTTCATCATTAGCAAATTTTAGGTATTATGTTTTTAAATTTTTCTAAACTTCATTATTAGGATTTCCTTTGTAACTTTGCCTTTCTGAATACTATTAAATGAAATTCCAAGTAATATCCGATTACCAGCCCAAAGGCGATCAACCTCAAGCTATTGAAAAATTAGCTCAAGGCATTGAAGTTGGAGAACGTTATCAAACTTTGTTGGGTGTAACTGGCTCTGGAAAAACATTCACCGTTGCCAATGTCATTCAGAAAGTACAAAAACCCACCCTGATTTTAGCACATAACAAGACTTTAGCGGCACAATTGTATTCGGAATTCAAACAATTTTTTCCAAATAATGCTGTGGAATATTTCGTTTCTTATTACGATTATTATCAACCCGAAGCCTTTATGCCAGTTACTGGAGTATTCATAGAAAAGGATTTATCCATTAATGAAGAATTGGAAAAAATGCGTTTGAGCACTACTTCTTCCCTATTATCTGGAAGAAGAGACATTATAGTAGTAGCTTCTGTTTCTTGTATTTATGGTATTGGAAACCCTGTGGAATTTCAAAAAAATGTGATAGCCATCGAGAAAAATCAAGTGATTTCCCGAACCAAATTATTACATACATTAGTCCAAAGTTTATATTCCAGAACCGAGGCCGACTTTACCCCAGGTAATTTCAGGATCAAAGGCGACACACTCGAAGTCTATCCAAGTTATGCCGATGATGCTTACCGAATTCATTTCTTTGGAGATGAAATTGAAGAAATTGAAAGTTTTAATTTAAAAACTGCACAGGTAATTGAAAGATTTGAACAACTTACTATTTATCCTGCAAATATGTTTGTGACTTCGCCTGATACCTTGCAAAGTGCCATTTGGGAAATTCAACAAGATTTGGTCAAACAGGTGGATTATTTCAAGGAAATTGGCAAACATCTAGAAGCAAAACGATTAGAAGAACGCACCAATTTTGATTTGGAAATGATTCGGGAATTGGGATATTGCTCGGGAATAGAAAATTATTCTCGCTATCTTGACCAAAGACAAGCAGGTACGAGACCGTTTTGTTTGTTGGATTATTTTCCAAAGGATTTCTTAATGGTTGTTGACGAAAGTCATGTTACGATTTCGCAAGTTCACGCTATGTATGGTGGAGACCGAAGTAGAAAAGAAAATTTGGTGGAATATGGTTTTCGACTTCCTGCTGCGATGGACAACCGACCGTTGAAGTTTGAAGAATTTGAAGCCATGCAAAACCAAGTTATTTATGTTTCGGCAACACCAGCCGATTATGAATTGCAAAAATGTGATGGTGCGTATGTGGAACAAGTTATTCGTCCCACAGGTTTATTGGATCCCATAATAGAAATTCGCCCGAGTTTGAATCAAATTGATGATTTAATTGAAGAAATTCAAATCCGGGCTGAAATTGACGAACGCGTTTTAGTAACCACTTTAACCAAAAGAATGGCTGAGGAATTAGCGAAATATTTGGCAAAAGTTTCCATTCGCTGTCGTTATATCCATTCAGATGTGGACACTTTAGAACGAATTGAAATTATGCAGGATTTAAGAAAAGGAGTATTTGATGTTTTGATTGGTGTTAATTTATTGCGAGAAGGATTGGATTTGCCCGAAGTTTCTTTGGTTGCCATTCTTGATGCCGACAAAGAAGGATTTTTGAGAAGCCATCGTTCACTCACTCAAACAATAGGTCGAGCTGCAAGAAACCTCAACGGAAAAGCGATTATGTATGCCGATAAAATCACGGCAAGTATGCAAAAAACCATTGATGAAACCAATTACCGCCGAACCAAACAAATCAATTTTAATACCGAAAATAATCTTATCCCGATGGCATTGAACAAAAAAATCGAAAGTGCCTTTACCAAAAATCCATTGGTAGATTATGAATTAGGTTATTCGTTTGATACTGCGGCAGAACCAATTGCAGAATACCTTTCGAAACCCGAAATCGAAAAGAAAATTCGTGAAACTCGCAAAGCCATGGAAAAAGCTGCCAAAGAATTAGATTTTATACAAGCTGCAAAATTAAGAGACGAATTGAAATCATTACAAGCACAGCTCAGCTAATTGAGGTTTTACAATTTCAAGAATCCCGATTTTAGTGATTAAAACTTTCATGCTTTTGTTTACTTAATAAAATTAAAACTCATCAAAATAAACTTAAAATCAATAGATTATTCGTAAATTTGAAAGTGTATTTTATTTGAAATTTCTCCAAATGAAAAAAACTATTTTCAAAATAATCGAATCATTCAAGTCCTTCTTACTTGATGTTGGAGAACTTTCCCAGTTTGCCTCTCGTTTCTTTAAAGAAGTTTTTAAACGGCCTTTCGAGTTCAAAGAATTTGTCCGCCAATGCTATAATATGGGAAACCGTTCGCTTCTATTGGTCGCAGTTACGGGATTTATCATTGGATTGGTTTTTACCCTACAATCTCGACCCACCTTGCAGGAATTTGGAGCTGTTTCTTGGATGCCGTCCATGGTCAGTATTTCGATAATTCGAGAAATTGGCCCCATCATTACTGCCCTAATTTGTGCTGGCCGAATTGGCTCTGGAATTGGTGCCGAACTGGGTTCAATGCGAGTAACAGAACAAATTGATGCTATGGAAGTTTCGGGTACGAATCCTTTTAAATACTTGGTTGTAACTCGAATTTTGGCTACCACACTTATGCTTCCTGTTTTGGTTCTTTTTGGAGATATAATAGCTCTTTACGGCTCGTATCTTGTCGAAAACACCAAAGGCAATGTATCTTTTTTATTGTATTTCAATAAAGTGGCCGAAGCACTAGAATTTGGCGATTTAATTCCAGCTACCATTAAGTCATTTTTCTTTGGTTTCGCCATCGGATTGGTGGGTTGTTTCAAAGGATATAACTGCAAAAAAGGTACAGTAGGAGTAGGTTTGGCTGCAAATTCTGCAGTTGTATTTACCTCAATGTTGCTTTTTATCATTGATTTTATTGCCGTTTTTGTAACCGATATTTTTTATGATTTATAATTATGGAAACTTTTTCAAATAAAAATATCGTAGAAATCAAGAACCTGAAAAAAAGTTATGGTGAGAATCATGTTTTGAGTGGCTTCAATATGCAATTAATAGAAGGTGAAAATCTGGTTATTATGGGCAAATCAGGTTCAGGAAAATCAGTGATGATCAAATGTTTGATAGGACTTGAAGAACCTGATAGCGGCTCAATTGTAGTGATGGGCAAGGATATTAACCAATTGGAACGCGATGAATTGGACGAATTACGAACAGAAGTTGGCTTTCTTTTTCAAGGAAGTGCACTTTATGATTCGATGACCGTTCGTGAAAATTTAGAATTTCCGTTGCGACGTCATACCAAAAAGTTTGGAGAAATAAAAGATACTAAACCTTTAGTTTTGGAAGCCCTTGAAAATGTAGGTTTGGCGAACACTATCAATTTGATGCCAGAAGAACTCTCAGGCGGAATGAAACGAAGGATTGCACTGGCAAGAACCTTGATTTTGCAACCCAAAATCATTCTATACGATGAACCCACAACGGGATTGGATCCAATAACTGCTAAAGAAATAATTTTGTTAATGCAATCCGTTCAAAAAAAATACAACACTTCCTCTATCATTATCACTCACGATGTAGATTGTGCAAGAGCCATTTCGAATCGAATGATTTTATTGGTCGATGGAATTAATTATGCCGAAGGTACTTTTGAAGAATTAAATGCCTCAAAAGACCCAAAAATTCAAGCATTCTTTAAATAATATAAAAATGGAAAAAACAGCTGCACAAAAAATTAACTTAGGCCTTTTTGTAATTTCAGGATTATTGATTTTCATTCTTGCCGTATATTTTATTGGGGACAAGCAAAAAATGTTTGGCAAAACTAATAATTTGGAAGCAGTTTTCAACAATGTCAATGGACTACAATTGGGCAATAATGTTCGCTATTCTGGAATTAGTGTTGGCACTGTTCGAGGAATTGAAATGGTGAACGATACCACAATAAAGGTTAAAATGAATATTGACAAAGCCGTTTTTTCTTACATCAAAAAAGATGCAATTGCAACTATTAGTTCCGATGGTTTAGTAGGAAATATGATTATCAATATTATTCCCGGAAAAGGAAATCTGCCTTCAGTTGAATCAGGAGATGAGATTCAATCTTTCAATCGAATTCGAACCGAAGATCTTTTGAGTACCCTTAGCATAACCAATAAAAATGCGGCAACGCTCACTGCAAATTTGCTTACAATTACCGATAAAATCATAAAAGGAAAAGGAACTTTAGGCTCATTACTCAACGACACACTAATTTCGAGAGACTTAGCAGAAACGATGCGTTATTTGAAATTAACCTCTAAAAGTGCGTCAGAATCTATCGCAAAAATAGACCGACTTATAGTTTCGCTTGACAAAAAAGACAATATATTGGGAGTTATAAAAGACACGGCTGTAGCCAATAATTTGAAAAATACTATTGCTAATTTAGACAAATCTTCCTCAGAAATTAATAAAGTTGTAACCAATATCAACGCCACAATTCTGAATATCAAAGACGGAAAAGGCACTTTGAATTACCTAGCAAACGACCCGAAATTAGTAAAAAAAATTGATTCAACAATGACCAATCTCAATGCTGCCAGCATAAAACTAAACGAAGATTTAGAAGCAATGAAACATAATTTTCTGCTTCGTGGCTATTTCAAAAAACAAGAAAAAGAGAAAGCAAAGGCAGCAAAAAAGCAAGAAGATAAAAAGTAAGCTTTTTTAATTTATACTTTTCAAAGCAGTAATCAACAAATTAATATCTTCTTTGGTATTGAAATGACTAAAAGAAATCCGCAAACTTGGTTTTTTTAGATCTTCGTCTGAAAGCATTTCAGCCAATACGTGCGAAGGTTTTACATTGCCTGATTGACAGGCACTACCTCGAGAAACCGCAATTCCTTTCATATCTAAATGGAACAAAATCATTGCGGTTTTATCGTCTGAAAATGGTAATAAAATATTCAAAATAGTATAAATCCCATCGAGATTTCCATTAATTTCAAAAGATGGAAATTCGATTTCAAGCTGAGAAATTAGATAATTTTTCAATTCTTGAATGTGGTTTCTTTCGGTGTCTAAATTAGCGTAAGAAAGTTCCAAAGCTTTTGCCATTCCAGCAATTTGATGCACTGCTTCGGTTCCGGGACGCAAACCTTTTTCTTGCTCGCCACCAAAAAACAAAGGTTGTAAACCTGAATTTTTCTTAACAAAAGCAAATCCAATTCCTTTTGGGCCGTGAAATTTATGAGCACTTGCCACCATAAAATGGATTGGAAAAGACTTTAAATCCATTTCAATTTTCCCGACAGATTGTACCATATCCGAATGAAATAATGCGTTGTAATGCTCACAAATTCGCCCCACTTTTTCAACATTCAAAATGGTTCCAATTTCGTTATTCACGTGCATTAAGCTGACCAAAGTTTTAGTATCTTGGGAAAGCAAAACTACTAAATCAGTAAGATCAATTTCTCCATTGGGTTTTACCGCGACATAATCAACTTGGATATTGAACTCTCTTTGCAAAGATTCAACTGTATGTAAAACAGCGTGATGCTCTATTTTGCTTACAATGATTCTAGCCACTTTCAAATCCCGAACTGCGGAACGAAGAATCCAATTATTGGCCTCGGTGCCACAAGAAGTGAAGATGATTTCTTGTGCAGCAACATTCAAACTCTTGGCAATCGACTTTCTGGAAAGTTCCAAAACACTTTTGGCATTTCGTCCAAAACTGTGTATTGACGATGGATTTCCAAAATCATCTGTCAAAACTTTTGTCATTTCCAGAATTACTTCAGGGCGAACTTGGGTAGTTGAGGCATTATCAAGATATACTTTTTTCATATATGCAAAAGTAGTTTTTTATCGGTCATATATGGAATCGCTCCTTTTATTGATGGTTGCAGACTCAAACGATTTGTTTGCTGCAATTTCATTGGCACAAACTTAAGAAATATTAATTGCGAATTCTGCACAAGTTATTTGAATTTTTTCACTAAATTTGCTACAAACATTTATGAAAATGAAAAGATTTTTTAGCTTAATAATTTTTATGCTCTTGCTAAACGGCTGTGATGACGGTAATCTAACCTTAGAAACTATTAATTTTGGAAAGGCGGCTACAAAGAGTTGTCCCTCCAATAATATAATATACAGATTGAATGAAAAGGAAGCACTGTTGCTTGAAATTCCTAAAACTGTTTTTGAAAACGAACCAACCACCGACCCAAAATCTCCAAAGATTATAAACATTGATAATTCAACTTATAGGCTGGTGTATCGTTTCTATGACGGAATTGTTACCACAAACAATATTTGCAACACAATTCCACCCGCAAAACCTTATGTTATTGACCAATGGACTGCTAGTTCGGGAAAAATAGAAATAGTTACCACCGCTATTAAGACCACAGATGCAACCAACAACAGTTCAAGAATTACGGGTTACAACCACAATATTGCTTTCAAAGACATTATATTTGACAAAGAAGATGGAACAAAAATAAATAAAGATACACTCTCTTTTGGAAATAAAATTACTGAATTAACAAATAAACTCCCTTTTGGTTTTCTAGAAGAGGTCAAACAATGCGTAACTTCAAAACAACTTTACAATTACATCAATAGCGAGGCATTGACAATAGACAATATAGATTCAGGTTTGATTGAGAATTCAGAAACCCCTTTGAACACTCCTAGAACAGCAATTATAAGTTCAGTTAAAAACAAATTAACCTATCGTTTACACGGAGGACTACTTTCTTCAAGCTATTTTTGTAACACAACTGCTCCTACAATTCCCTCAATTATCGAAGAATGGGATGCCGTTGACGGTGGAATTATCGAAGTAACCACCATAAAAAACGGAAATTCTTCGTTCAAACACAATATAATTCTGAAAAACGTGGTTTTAAAGAAAGGGAACAGCAATTTCAAATTGGGTAATAATTTCATTTATGGTGAATTGATTACTTTAATTTAGTAGTTATACCGATAAATATATTATATTTATCCAATTATCTTTTCACTTACTTCTAATAAATAATTAATAAACCACTTCACTAAATAACTTAATTAAATATGAATTCAGAAAATTCTAAAACCAATTGGGGACAATTTATTCCCCTCGTAACCGTATTCTTTTTTTGGGGTTTTGTTGCTGCTAGTAACGATATTTTAATCCCTGTTTTTAAAAAAGCATTTGATTTAACGCAAAGCCAAAGTCAATTTGTTTCTATTGCCTTCTATATTTCATACACGGTAGGATCGTTGATTTATATAGGGGTTTCATTATTAATTGGAAAAGATTTAGTTAATAAAATTGGATACAAAAACGGATTAGCCCTTGGATTAGTCATTTCGGCTTTGGGAACTTTATTGTTTTATCCAGCCGCAAATACGGGTTCTTATCCTTTAATGCTTGCAGGTTTATTCACTGTGGGTTTGGGATTTTCATTGCAACAAACCGTCGCCAATCCATTAGCAATTGCTTTGGGTCCCATAAAAACAGGCTCACAGCGACTGACTTTGGCAGGAGGAATTAATAATTTTGGAACTACCATTGGACCATTAATTGTGAGCTTCGCTATTTTTGGAGCTGCATCCACAGGAAATACGGACATGAGTATCGAAAGCGTTAAAATCCCTTATTTAATTTTAGGGTTAGCATTTTTAATGGTAGCGGTTTTATTGAAATTTTCATCCTTGCCAGAGCATCCAGAAACCATTGAAGATTCTATGGAAGATGTTGCTTCATTGAAAAGTTCCGCTCTACAATACCCACAATTGGTTATGGGAATGATTGCTATTTTTCTTTACGTTGGTGTCGAAGTTTCTACTGCAAGTAATTTGCCCGCTTATATGGAAACAAAATTAGGTTTTGCCATTGGCGATATTGCTCCTTATATCTCCTTGTACTGGGCGAGTTTAATGATTGGTCGATGGACTGGGGCTGTCGAAGCTTTCACGGATAATATGACTACCCAAAAAGTGTTACGCTTCATAGCTCCTTACATAGCTTTTGGTGTTTTCTTGTTTGTGAATGCTATTGCAAAACACGATTTAACTCCTTTTTATATTTATGGATTAATTATTTTGGTATTAATTGCTGCTGATATGGCGAGTAAAGGAAATCCTGCTAGAATGTTGCTTATTTTTTCTGCATTAGGAATTGTAGCCTTGTTTACAGGAATGGCTACAACCGGAATGATAAGTGTTTATGCTTTCACAAGTGTTGGATTATTTTGTAGCACACTTTGGCCTTGTATTTTTACTTTAGCGGTTAGCGGATTAGGTAAACATACTAGTCAGGGAAGTAGTTTCTTGATTATGATGATTATGGGTGGTGGAATTGTAAGTTGGTTACAAGGATTTGTTTCCGACAGTATTGGAATTCAAAACAGTTATATAGTTGGCGTTTTATGTTTTGCTTACTTAGCATTTTATGCCTGGAAAGTAAGCGGAATTCTTAAAGCTCAAGGTATTGATTTTGATAAAAAAATCAGTGGAGGACATTAAAAAGTAATCAGTTTTCAGTGTCAGTTTTCAGTCCATAGAAACTCGATTAAGTTCATTAAAAAAGTCCCATTCACAAAAGGAATGGGACTTTTTTTTATTAGACAATCAAACTAAACTGATTGTTCTTCTGCTTTCTTTTTTGCTTTTTTCTGTTTATATGCTTCCCAAGTAGCTCCGCCAACCCAATAGGAAACGAAACCAACCAAGAAAAACATCAACCAAAATCCTATAGTTAGAACGGTCAAGAAAAGCAAAAAGCCTAAATACTGTGTAAAATCAAACATTTTTTCCGGAATTTTTGAATGTAGCCACAAATGTATGTTTAATATTTTTTCCTACCAATAAATAGTGGATAATATTTTTTATAAAAAGCAGGAATTTGTAAAAATTTAGGTTATGAAAAACCTTTGAGGTTTAAACCTATTCGTCTTTAACTCGAAAGCAAACCAAAAACCTGATTGGCGATTTCAATTTCCTCGTTGGTTGGAACTACTAAAATTTTGGCTTTAGATTGTGGCAAATTGATTTCACGGATAGCTGCGGAACGCAATTCGTTTTTGTCTAAATCCAATTCTAGTCCAAAATATTCCATATCGGTACAAACTAATTTCCGAATGTATGAGGAGTTTTCTCCAATTCCTGCAGTGAAAATAATAGCATCCAATCCGCCCAAAGCAGCTACATAAGAACCAATATATTTCTTGATGCGATACGCATTCATTTGCAAAGCCAATTGGCAATCTGTATTTCCTTGCTCGGCATTCGACTCAATATCTCGCAAATCACTGAAACCTGTTAAACCCAACATTCCGCTTTGTTTTTGCAACATCGTATTTACTTCAGCCAAAGAATAACCCAAAGCATTTACCATGTGAAATATAACCGATTGGTCAACATCTCCGCTTCGAGTTCCCATTATCAAACCATTCATTGGACCGAAACCTAATGTTGTTTCAATACTTTTTCCGTCTTTTATTGCTGCCATACTGCAACCGTTGCCCAAATGTATTGTTATAATTTTGGATGAATTCTCTAAATAATCGATGGATTTCTCTGAAACATATTTGTGACTTGTTCCGTGAAAACCATACACGCGAATTTTATGTTCCGTTAAAAGATAATTGGGAATGGCATATTTATAGGCTTCAACCGGAATGGTTTGGTGAAAAGCAGTATCAAAAACAGCCACTTGAGTAGCTTCTTCAAAAATTGCTGACGCAACTACAATCCCTTCATAATTTGCAGGATTATGCAATGGAGCCAAATCAAAAAGTTGTTTAATTTTTTCTTTAACTTCACTATTTATTATGGTGGTATCCGAGAAATCACTGCCACCGTGAACGACACGATGCCCCACAGCATTGATTTCTTTAGTACTTTTTATTACGCCCACTTTTTCGTCCATCAACAGTGTGGCTATTTTTTCCAAACCAATTTTATGATTGGCAATAGGCATCGTTTTTTCTGTTTTATCTGTTTTGGTAACATAACTTAAATTTGACGATTCCAATCCAATTCTGTCAATCATTCCCGAACAAATAATTGCCGCCGAAGGCATTTCGATTAATTGGTATTTGATGGAAGAACTCCCTGAGTTTATTATAACTATTTTCATTTTTTGCTTATTTTCCTCTCCCCGACCCTCTCCAA
>DMHA01000240.1:423-5908 GCA_003449615.1 Flavobacterium sp. | reverse complement strand
TTTTATGTAAATAACTCGATATTTTTTAATCTCTTCCACATATTCAATTCTTTCTTTACCCTCTCCAATTACTGATATTGGATTCCATTTGCCTTTAAAATCTTTATTGCATTGAGTACACGATAAAGCTTTATTGTCAAAATCTTCACGGTTTTTGAAACCGGAATGTTTCGGTATTATATGATCAATCTGCCATAATTTGTAATTGTCAATTGATTTAAGCATATTTTTTCCACAATATTCACATTTGCATTTTGCTCGAAGTGCTATTCTCACATTAGTTTCATCCCAATTATATTTTTTTAATTTTTCAATTAAGATTTCTATATTCATAAGTTTAATTTGTTAAGTTGGCTGTTGAATAATTTTTATTAACACAAATGTATTGTATTGATTTTTAATTCATTTACGGAAAACCGTAAAAGGGTTATTTATTTTCAAAAAACCTCTCAATAATAACCTCCGTAAACATCCTCGCTCCAACATCATTCATGTGCCCGCAGGAAGAAAAATACTCGTCGCCTTGTACCACATTTTCCAGATTGTGAATTTCGGGATAAATTTGGTTTGCTTTTTCAAAATAATCCAATCCTTTCACATTAGTACACATTGGCGTCATCACAGTAATCAGATTGTAATTATTTTGCTTGCAAATTTGTTTGATTTCTTCGTAATATTTGTTGTGAATGGGTTTCAAAGCTCGGATGTCGTTTTTCATATTTCCTTGCTTTTTATTAATCAAAGGATGATAACCCAAATGGTCCAAAATATTCGTGGGTTTGCTCGTTGCTGTGTTGTACATTTCTCGAAAACCAATGAGAGCATCAAAATCTACATAGCGGTAAAAAGGAATATAATACAATTCATTAAAATTTTCCTGACTCGAAAAATGATTCTTGATAATTTCGGAATGATGGATGTACGGCAGAAATTTAGCGGCAATCATTTCAGATTCTTTTTCGTTGCAAAGACCCAAATCAGCCTCCAGAATCACGGTTTTGATTTTATAGTTGCGCTCCGCCATTAATTTTAATAACAAAGAAGCTTCGAATAAATGGGCACCGCTCATTCCGTAATTAAATGTTTTCAACCCTTTCTTTTCAAACAATTCGGGTACAAAATGATTGTTGGCTCTTGATGAACCCAAAATCACAACATCATAATTTTCGGCTTCGTAATTGAAAACATTTTCTACTTTTCCACGATTGGAAGAATGTAAATAAATACTCGTATATGCCCAATCTAATACTATTAAAAGCACTAGGATTGTGAGTAGAATTTTGGCAACTAATGTTATAAATTTTGTCATTAGAATTGAAAATAAATAAATTCTTTATAATCAGAGTATGTTCCTAAAGCGATAATTGTTAAAAGACACAAAGCCATTTTCAACCAACTGAATTTTCCTGAAATGGGTTCAATTTTATATCGGCTGTTCCATTCGACCAAAACAAAAGCTAGAATCAACCATAGTAATTCATAACTGTAGCGTTGGTTTTGTAGAAATTGTGAAGCAAAATTGCCGTTAGTGAAAATAGTTGAAATATAATCAAAAGCTGTGTGTATGGATTTTGCCCGGAAAAATATCCAAGCCAAGCAGGTTATCGAAAAAGTGGCAAGAATACTAAAAAACACTTTTATGGAATTGAAATCCCAATGCAATTCGGCCGTTTCCATATTGTTTCGGTTTGTTCCCAAAAGTAAAGAAGGCAGGAAATACATTGCATTGATGAATCCCCAAGCTAGGAAAGTCCAATTGGCTCCGTGCCAAAAACCGCTCACAACAAAAATGATGAACACATTGCGCACTTGTTTCAGTTTGCTTCCACGGCTTCCGCCAAGGGGAATATACAAATAATCCCGAAACCAAGACGATAACGAAATGTGCCAACGACGCCAAAACTCGGCAATATCTCTAGAGAAATAGGGATAGTTGAAATTACGCAATAAGTCCAATCCAAACAATTTCGACATTCCCAAAGCCATATCTGAATAACCTGAAAAGTCGCCATAAATTTGGAAGGCAAAATAAACTGCACCCAAAATTAACGACAAGGAATTCATCGAAGTATAATTGTCAAAAATAGCATTGGCATAGGTCGCACAAGTATCGGCAATGACCACTTTTTTGACCAATCCCCAAATGATTTGGTAAACACCTTCTTTGGCTTTTTCAAAATCGAAGCTTCGCTTTAGTTTTACTTGCGGCAATAAATGTGTCGCCCTTTCGATAGGTCCAGCCACCAAAAGCGGAAAATAACTCACGAAAAGTGCATAATCAATGATGTTTTTTTCGGACTGAATTCTTTTGTAATAAATGTCAATTATGTATGACAGGCCGTGAAAAGTATAGAACGAAATTCCGACAGGAAGTATCACGTTCAGTAAAAGCGGACTAGATTGCAATCCAATATTGTTCAAAGCTTCAGAAAAGGAAAACGCAAAAAAGTTGTAGTATTTGAATATTGCCAAGAAGCCAAGATTGAAAACGATACTCAACCAAAACCAAAATTTACGTTCCCGTTCTCCAATGCTTTTCTCTATTTTGATTCCTGTATAATAGCACAAAAGAGTTGAAAACAGCAATAAAAACAAGAAACGCCAATCCCAACAAGAATAAAAATAATAACTCACCACAACCAGAAATGCATTTTGTGAACTTTTGGTTTTACTAAAAACAAACCAATAAAGTAAAAATACTATGGGTAGGAAAATTGCAAAGATTAGCGAGTTAAAAAACATATTTTATATTAGGGTTGTGAAGTTGTTTTAAATTATTGTAGTTAGTCTCCAATGTCCTCTGGTGCCACCAACACGCTCAAGATATCCTTTTTCTTTCAAATTTTCTAAATGTTTTTTTACCGCAGATTCATTGATTTTTAATTGTTTTGCTATATCACGACGACTTACTTTGATGTCATTAATAATTATCGTCAAAATTTCTTTTTGTCTTTCTGTTAGACTTTTTATTGGGGTACTTATTGGGGTACTTATTGGGGTACTTATTTTTTCTATTTGTCCAAGTGAAAGACCAATGCTTTTTTCTTCTTGAAATACATCAATCCAATGCCCTCTAGTGCTTCCAATACGCTCAATATATCCTTTGTTTTTTAAGATTTCAATATGTTTTGACACTGCTGATTCGTTGATTTTTAACATATTAGCAATGTCATTACGGGTAACTTTATTATTATCTAGTATTATCTTTAAAATTTCTTTTTGATTTTCTGTTAAATCAATTGCACCACCTATTTGTCCACCTATTTGTCCACCTATTTGTCCACTTATTTGTCCATCTATTTGTTCGTCTGAAAAATCACCAATTTCGTATTCTCGAGGAGCTGCTTTAAAAGTCATACGAAGGAAATTAGGAGAAAATTTAAAAAATTCCCTACCATAACTTTCTAAAATTCTGGGTACGCCAGAACCCAATTGTTCGACCATATCCAAATCCTTGAAAATGCGCATTAATTCTTTGTTTCGAGGAAGAGAAACGCCATCAAAAAATTCATCTTGAGTCAATCCATCAGGCAGTCCGCCAGCAGAAGTAATTTCTATTCTGTTGTCGAATATTTCAAATTTTGGAGGAACTTCATTGGTGTAATCGTTATGAATGATGGCATTGATAACCGCTTCCCTCAAAGCAATTGGATTCCATAAACGCTGGTTTTCTCTTTCTTTTGATGTTATTTTGGAAAGGGTTTTGTTTTCTAATTCTAATTTGTCTAAAACCTGTTTGGCAGCTTTTATCAAAGAACAATAACCGTATTCGTTATTTTCAATAAGATTTACTCTGTTTGTACCGCTATATTTGGCTACTTTGATAGAAGTTCCGTTGTGATCCGCTAATAGATAACCCACATAATTCCAGAAACCATCTTCGTTGCGCAATTCGAGATTTTGAGCAAATTTACTATTGAGTTGACTGCCAGTAGTCTCATAATAAATTTTGAGTTGTTCAAAAGTTAAATCCTGTCGATTGGATTTTATTTTACTAATAGAATTTCGAATTCGTTTGGCAAATAATTCATCTATTAATTTTTGAGGCATTGGTTCGGCAGAAGAGCCTATTCGCATAAAGCAACCTTTTTCGGTCATACTCAATTTCTTGATGAAATAAGGTTTTTCTAAACCACTCGCCACAATTATTTTGATAATGTCAAGACCATTGATTTTTTCGCTTATTACATCAAACAAACCCATACAAGATGGAGAAATGTTATTTTTTAATCGGTCTTTTATTTTGAGTTGGTCGCCATCAGAATCCAAAACGCCTACCGCAACACCTTCTTTGCTGATTCCAATATAAATTGTACCACCAGTTGCATAATTTAGAAAAGCAATTACTTCTTTTTCTAAATTATCCGTTAGTTGTTGTTTGAATTCGATGCGATTGGTTTCAATCATTAGGCTAATACATTCTAAATTGGTTTTTGAAGAATCAAATGTATGATTATTTTAAAAGTTCTAAACAAAAAACCACCAAAATTGCTCTTGATGGTTTGGTGTAATTTATTTTCTGTATTTCGAATTATCTCAACAAATCCAACACCGTAGAAGGAAACAATCCCAAAACGATATTCAAAAGAATGGAAACAATAGCTACTGCATAAAACACAAAGGGCGTTTTTGTGGCTTCTTCGTTTGGTTCTTTGTTGTACATCGCCAAAATCAATTTGAAATAATAGCCCACACTGATGATTGAGTTGATAACGGCTGCAATAACCACTACTAAATAACCTGCAGCGATGGTTTGGGTAAACAAAAACATTTTGGCAAAAAATCCAGCAAAGATTGGAATTCCAGCCATAGAAAGCAAAGAAGCTGTTAGAATTGCCGCCATCAATGGATTGTTTTTACCCAATCCGTTGAAGTTTGCAATATCTTCGTTGTCTTTGTTTTTACAAACGTATAAAATCACAGCAAAAGCAGCAATTCCCGACAAGGAATAAGCCGCAGTATAATACAACAAATTGCCCGCCGAGTTGCTAATATTTAACAAAGTCATCAACATAAAACCAGCGTGTGAAATTCCAGAGAAAGCCAACATCCTTTTCACATTGTTTTGTTTCAACGCCATAATATTTCCAACGGTCATTGATGCAATTGAAATTACAATAATAATATTTAAAGCAGCCTCGGAAAGGTCAGCATTCATAGCAGTAAGTAATTTATACAAAGTAGCCATAGCCACCACTTTTACTAAAGTGCTCATTGTGGCGGTTGTCAAAGTTGGCGAACCTTCATAAACGTCTGGCGCCCAAAAATGAAAAGGAACAGCAGCAATTTTGAAAAACATTCCAATGGTAACCAATGAAATTCCTATTGGAAACCAAATTGGCAATTCGGCAGAGCGAGACCATTCGGTAATTTCAGCTACATCAAAAGAACCCATTGCACCGTAAATGAAGCAAATTCCAAACAATAAAATTCCCGAGGCAAAAGAACCCATTAGGAAATATTTCATTCCGGCTTCGTTACTTTT
>DMHA01000240.1:0-368 GCA_003449615.1 Flavobacterium sp. | reverse complement strand
ACATTCAATCGGTTGCTTGCCGCCAAAATGTATAAGGAAATTGATAAAACTTCGATTCCAAGAAAGAACATCGCCAAGTTTCCAAAAGAAACCATCGCTACTGCACCAGCAAGCATAAATATTTTTATAGCAATGAAATCGGATATTTTAGTTTGATGATTTTCATAGAAATCATGAGCCAATGCAATCAAGAAAATAGTTAGTACAATAAACAATGCCGAAAAAACGGACGAAAATTTGCTTACTACAATCATATTATTGTAGTAACTCGCTGGAGTATTAAATTCAGTGTAAGTTAAACCAAGAACTGCCAAAAGACCTAGTATGGTTACTGGAACAATGGCTTTTCTAAAATTTAAAATTTCAAA
>DMHA01000254.1 GCA_003449615.1 Flavobacterium sp. | reverse complement strand
TTAACCGATCTATTTTATTTTCTCTCCAATGGCCCCAAATACGATTTGCGCAATCCTCCCAGATTAATAATAAACCTATCAAAAACTACGTCGGGGTCAATAGCCCATACTTTGAAAACGTGCTTACCGGGTTTGGCAATATAATGTTTGCTTTCGCCAATAGCTGAATTGCGTTGCACGTTTTGTTTCCATGTTTCACTGAGTTCGCGAGTGCTGAAATCAATAATTTTTGGAGGTTGGTTGTCAATGGCCACGGCATACAAACAGCCTCTTTGCTTGTTTATTGCATGAGTGGGCAATGTGTAAGTTAGTGCATTTATCCAACCTGAGCTGAAGGTATAAAAATTGTATTCCAGACTTGGTGCATTTAACGTCAAATCCCAGTCGTGGCCAATTCTGCGGAGTGTGTCGGGTAATATGGTTACTACTTTTCCTGCTTGTCCGAAATTATCTATTACTGTCCATTGATACTCATTTTTATTGTTCGCTTTAGAGAAACTAGCAGCGTTGATGGCTATCACACCGTCTTTTTCTACAAAGCGACCTTGCATAGAATCAAGCTCGTTTTGAGGACAATTGAATGCTGGAACTTGCAAAGTGAAAGTTTCTCCAGCCCCTTTGATGGTTATTTTTCCTAAATTATTTCCAGCAGGTATCAATGTCCAATCTACCAAAATCTCTACTCGCTCCTGGGTGGAACAGTTGCCTTTGCTCTTGTTCACTTTTAGCCATTTGCTATCGGTGCACGCTTTCCATTTGAAGGGAACAGCGCCTTTGTTGTAAATTTCAAAAGTAAAGGTTTCTCTGTCAATACTGCTACACAAAGGCAGAGCGTGAATAGGATTATGGGGATTATCCACATCGTTTCCATCAAAATCAACGCCCATAATGGCTTTGTTGGGAATAGAAATTGAATCAACAGGAGGCATATAGGAGTATTTAAAACTCCACCATGACATCATTTCGTTCCATTTTCCATTCTCCAATTTGCGAAAATTTTCGGTGATTAATTTAATGCTATCAAATGCTAGTTTCGATTTCAGGGCATACTCATTTGTCAGGGCACGTCCTTGTTTGGCATAAATACGGTTTATTTGGGCGTAAAGCAATTTTTCGTTCAGGAGTTTACTTCCCGCTATTGGGTAATAAACCAACTGATAGAATGCCGATTTATAGGATTCTGGCACCTGTGCATACACCGATTGCATTTTTTGTTCCAATCGATTGAAACGCTCCAATCGGCGATCTAATTCGCCATAATTGTTATAACTATATTCCGAATTTACTACTGGCGTGGCAGGTTCTAGCCTGTCCCAGCCCATAAATTCAGGTTTGCGCTCAAAAGCCAAGTGATAATACTCCATCATCATTTGGTAAGATGATTCGCCCAGCTCCTCCCCAAAGTTGTTAGTATACCAGTCTTTCATGCGGAAAAGTGCCTCTTGCGGTTTATTGACAGGAAAGTCCCAAGCCAAATCCATACAGTATTCTATTTGCTGTTCGTGCGGTTTGATATCGCCTACATTGAATATCCAAAGTCTATCAGCACCAGTGTTATACGCTCGGTTCAATTCCTTCCAAATAAGCAAGGGATGCACAGTGGCCAGCCATACATAAGACTGCGGACGACCTAAATAACTCAAGTGATAATACACGCCCGTTCCACCTTTTCGGTTTTTTTCTTTCCACGAATTCAGCTGCTGAATGTATCCGTAATTGTCGTCGGGCCAAACAATCGTCATATCATCAGGCACTTCAAGTCCTTCGTTATACAATTTGAGGACTTCCTTATAAACTGTAAGCACTTGGGGAACATCAGTTAATGGTTGTTTATGGTGTTTCTTAAGGATTTCGCGTTGGTTCGAAATAATACTGCTCAATAGTTTGGCTTGTTGATCTACGCTTAAATCACCTTCCATTCCTTTGTCATCTGCCCCACGCATGCCCATGGTGTAGATGTTTTCATAATCGGCTGTTTCTTTCACTCGATTATTCCAAGCGGAGTCAATTCTATACTTGTTGATATCGTATTGCCAGGGGCCATTTATCTTTTTTTTCCAGTCCAAAGTAGTATTGATGTGTAGAGGTTCGTGGTGAGATGAGCCCACTGCAATGGCATACTTATCCGCCATTTCTTTGTTTCCCGCCACTTGATAAAATGACTTTTTGTGCTTCATGGATGGCCAAAGGTAGTTGGCTTTAAGGCGAAGCATCATTTCAAACACTTTGGAGTATGTTTTTGGTCCCAATGTTCCTACTTCAGGTTCAAAAATTTTGGTAGCCCAAGGGCCCAATCCCCACTGTTCGTCGTTGATAAAGATGCCTCTGAATTTTACATTGGGAGCTTTTGAAAGGTATGTTTCGGCACTTACAAACACCTGCTCATGTTGTTTTACTGGCATATCAGCCCACCAATAAAAAGGTGACACGCCCATTTGTTTCGAAAGATCGAAAACACCATAAGCAGTACCTCTTCTGTCGCTACCACAAATTACCAAAGCTGTTTCTACACCTGGAAATGGATTACTCACCACTTGATATATATACCGTTCCCATTGACTTTCGATGGCTTTTGTGTCAATTTTTTTCTCGGCAATTAATTGTTTGATAAAACCACTTTTCTCAATGCTTCCAATCAGAATCATGGTTTTGGTTGGAAGCGAATTTTGAAGTACAGGCTTCGTTTTGGTAACCAGAGCCACATCGTTCTGAAAATGAGCGGCCACCGTTTTCACCACTTCAAAATCGTTGGCGTCCACCACAATGGTTGTGGCTTCACCACGATTGGCTATGGCGAATGATTTATCCGACGGAGTGAAGGAAACCTGTTGTGCAAAACTTAGTTGAGAAATGGAAATGAGTCCTGTCAATAATAGAATTGAAAGGCTTTTGCGGGTAGAAAAAGGTGTTTTCAATGTAGTGATTTTTTATGAAAGTATTTGATTTTTTAAGCTTTGGAAATATGATTAATTTGATGTCGAAAATTTGAACCACAAATATACTCAAAGTTTTTTATTTTTTAATGACTTAAAGTAAA
>DMHA01000118.1:2499-3095 GCA_003449615.1 Flavobacterium sp. | reverse complement strand
CCTGTTATACCATTTTTAGCAAGTAGTCCGTTATACTCATTTTCAAACATCATACGCCTTGTTTCTTCGGCAGTATATACAATATCTCCTGCATCCATTTTTGTCAATGTAGCCCCTTTATTTGTACCAAAATCTTTAATATTACCGTGTCTGTCCGTGTGTATCTCCGCTCCTTTCTCATTTGTCCAAGCCACCCCCTCTGGTGCGTTCTTTGTACCTCTCCAAAATTCAGGTACTTTTTGTGTTGCAACCATCGCTAACTGTATTGCACCCATAGCCGCTACTACCATTGCTAATGGAGATGCAAAGAAACCTCCCTTGCCTAGTGTAGCCATTATAGCCTGTGCCGTGTCAATAGCAATATTAACCATTGCTATTTTTTGTTTTGCTTTGAACTCCCTTACTGCTATTTGTTTTCTTCGTTTCTCGTAGTCCTCTTCTATTTTCTTTTTAGCTGCATCACTATCTCCTGCAAATCTCAAAGAAACTTCTTTTTGCTTTTCTAATCGTTTGTATTCTCCCTCAAAGTTTCGCTGTGAGGCTTCTGCCATTAAATTAAACATATCCTGTGCCGCTGATGATATTGCTAAAAATGT
>DMHA01000118.1:0-2349 GCA_003449615.1 Flavobacterium sp. | reverse complement strand
TCCTCTTTCAAAAAGTTGTCAAATGTTTGTGAGAAACCTGATTTGTTTGCAAAGTCGCCAGCGAACTCATTGAATAGTTTTATTTGGTCTTTGAGCCTTTGTTTATCTTTTTCGTGAGCTTGTTTCTTTTTATCTTGTAATTTATTCCATTCCTCAACATCACCCTCAATTTGTTCTTCTGATATAATCTCTACACCCTCTCCATACTTTTCTGGGTCTGCTAATTTCCGTCCTGCATACTGTGGCTTGTATTTTATATCATTAATTCGTTTTATAGCATCTTTAGCCAGTTTCTCTTTTTCTTTCCAAAAGTTAATGTCGGCTATTTTCTCTTGTTCATTCTGTTCTTTATTTAGTTTTTGAGATTCTGTTTTGTTTTTTTGTGCTAATCTTGTTTCCTCATCATACTTCGCTTTTGCTATCTCCATTTCTTTAATAGAAATATCAAAAGCAATATCTAATTTTTCGCTATAAGTTAATTTTTCATTTTCTAATCCTTGCTCTAATATTAATTTATCTTTCTCTAATTGAGCCATTCTTAAATCATACAAGTCTTTTAAATGTTGCTCTTTGTCTTTAGATTCTTTTTTATGTGCTTTTGTATTTATTTTTTCTTCCTCTCCTAATATATAAGCTCTTTCTTTTTGAAGCCTATTTAACTCTTTTTGATATTCTAATCCCTCTTTTCTGCTTTTTATATTAGGTTCTGTTTTTTTTAACGCTTCAATCTCTTTATCAATTAACTCAATAGTCCTTTCTTTAGTTTTATTCTTTACCTCATCATTTTTTACTTCTTCTGACTCAGCTTTTATTTGTTCTTGCATAGACTTTATCCTAGCCTCAGCCATTGTAAGTTCGTTTTTAGCAATAGACAAAGCTAATCTTTGTTCCGCAACTGAAACTTCCATTGTTTTAGTTCCTTCATGTGTTGCACCATTTTTTTGAAAGCTCAAAGAAAAGTCTAGCCATTCTTGCTTTTTGGCAATATCATCTTTTAACTCTGGAATCAATTCTTTGTCTTTAGCTAAAGCTATCGTGCGTTTATATTCTAATTGTTTTTTCAATTCATAATTGTATTTTTTAAGAATTTTAGTACTTAAAGAAATAGCAACTCCATAGTTATCTACCACTGTTATTGCGTTTGGCACTTTTTTAGATAAATCAGCTAAAATACCGTTGTACTCTAATTGTTCCTCTTTTGATAGTTTCGTAAAACTACCAACATCCTTTATTTTTTTACTTAACTTTTCGTATCTATCTATCAATTTATCATTCTCAATAACGGTTTTTGTTACAATCTCTCTGTTTGTAATAAATGCGTTATTTGCTTCTTTAATTTCAGAAGTTGTTTCTTCAATTGATTTATTAAAATGATTAAATATAACAACAGCCGCTCCAATTGCTAATATCGCTAATCCTAAAGCGTTTGCTTTTAAAGCCAATGTAAATCTTTGCCAAGCGGTTGTTGCAGCGGTTGTTGCAGTTGTGTTTGCTATTTGAGCAGCAGTTTGAAATCCTGTTACAACTGTTTGGGTTTCAGTAGCTACAACAGCCTGTGTTGTGGTTAATGTCAATAGTTTTGTTTGTAAACTAGCTAGTAATATAGCTGACTTATAAGCCAGCCACCCAGTTGCAGATAATGCTAATATATTTATTACAGTACCCAAGTTTTTAGCCAACGCTTCCATTAAAGAAACAATGATTTTCAATCCAGAACCTCCTTGTGTAGTGCCTCTAATCCATTCTGTCCAACTATTTACAAGTCTGTTTTGAGCCGCTTGCATTGTGTGAACGCTATTCAACGATTCAATTCCGTAAAGTATTTGGAAATTTTTAGCAATCAATGGTACATAAGTAGCACTATCAATAGCTCCTTTCTTCATATCTTCATATAATGCTTTTTCAGCCTCTTGAATAGATTTTATTTGTGGATGCAATTCCATATATGCCATTGCAGCTGCTTTAATAGCACCCGGCATTGCATTACCTAATTGTTTCTTTAATTCCTCCGAAGTAACCGTGCCTTTCGACATCATCTGGTCAATAGCATAGAAAGCGTTTTTTTGAGTATCTAATGACAATCCCATTACAGAACCTGCCTTTGCGATTCCTTCAAATGTTTCTTTTATTTGATTATCAGTTAATAATCCTTTTGATGCTGTGTAAAATTGAGTATAAGTTTGTTGTAATGATTTTATTTCTAATCCCCATTTATCAGCTACTTCTGTAACAAATTGTTGGTTTTTAGCAAATTCCAATTCGGTTTCCGAAACCATTTTCAATGCCAAATCCAACGATTGTAGTTGCTTTGTAGTTTCGTAAATGTTCTTAGCAATATCAACCGCTAAA
>DMHA01000100.1 GCA_003449615.1 Flavobacterium sp. | reverse complement strand
GTTACAATGTTTGTGATATTTTCTTTTTCTGATTGATATTCGGAAAGCTCTTTTCCATTCAATATTTGAGATAATTCCGATTTACGTGTTTCAAGTTCTTTTGTCTTTTTAGTTAATGCTTTGTCTATTTCTGTATAAGAATCAACTGCCTTTTTTACAATGGATTTTTTTGTTTCAAAATCTTTTTGCAATTCCAATATTGCAGAATTATGATTTTCAATATCCCCAAATGAATTAACCAATACTTGATTTTCTTTTTCAATGGCAGAAAAGTTTGAAACAAGGTCTTCGTATTTCTTATTCGCATTTGCCCACTTTTGTTTTTCAACTAATGATTTATTAGATTTTTCTAATTCGGAACTTTGGCTATTTAAATTATTGGAACCCGTTTTTATATTTTCCTCCAATTTAGAAATGACTTCCAGAATCGGCTTCAATAATTTTTCTTTCTCTGAAATTTTGGTGTCTAATTCTCTTACATTTTTAAAAATTGGCTCTTGCTTTTTTTGTTCATCTTTTACCGTTTTTAAATCTATTTCAGATTTTTCAAATGTTTCTTTTGCTGTTTTTGCTTTTTCTTCTAATTCAGGCAACTTCTCTTTTGCTACATTTATTTGAGTTTGTAGATTCGTTAAATCTAAAAGCCATTTTTTTGCTGTCTCTATTTTTTGCAATTCTTCATCAACTTGAATTTTTACTTTTTCATTTACAGCATTTTCATTTATTAAGTTTTCTATTTCTTCTGCTGAAAGAATTTTTATTGCTTCAAGTTCAAGTAAAATCCTGTCTAATTTTTCTTTTTCGGTTTTGTTTCGATCAAAAACAATTTTAGAAATTACTGCATAAATTTCTGTACCCGTAATTTGTTCTAAAAGTTGACCTTTATCATTTTTATCAGCTTGCAAAAAGGCTGCGAAGCTTCCTTGTGCAAGCATTATGACTTTTGTAAACTGCTCAAATGTAAGCCCAATAATTTTTACAATTTCTGCATCGCAAGTACGAACTTGGTCTGCTATGATATTATCTTCAAAATCTGCAATTAATCGGTTTACTGGTTTTAACGTTCCTGTTCTGGCACGTTCTTGCTTCCAAGATGATTTATATTTTTTTCCTGCTACTTCAAAAGTAATTTCAGCATAACAATCTTTTTCACCTCTTGTCATTACGGCATTTTCGCTTATTGTAACATCTACTCTTGGCGTTTTGCCATAAAAAGCTAATGAAATAGCATCAAGTATTGAACTTTTACCTGCACCCGTTTTTCCAGTAATGGCAAAAAGCCCATCGTTTGTAAAAACAGGGTTTGTAAAATCAATTACGCTTTCGCCTGATAGCGAATTTATATTTTTGAATTTTAGGTTTAAAATCTTCATAATGCACTATTCTACTATGTTCAGACCGTCAACAATTTCTTTGTAGGATTCTTTCAATTCTTCTTTTTGTTCATCTGAGATACTTGCTTTGTTAAGAAGTTTATCAAAGACATCAAAAGCGTTGAGTTCGTCAAGTGAATCTGTTGTGTCGTTTGTTGTTAATACTTCGTTTAGATGTTGGCGATTTTGAAGTTTTAATACTTCAATTTTAGAATTAGCTATTTGCTCATTTGTCCACGCAGAAAAATCCGTAAAAATCTCATCACCTTTGTAAATAACCTCTACCCAAACTGATGAACCTGTTTTTTTCAATTCAGTCAAACACTTTTCAATATGTTTTTTATCACCAACTATTGATTCCAATTTTTGAAAAATAGGAATTTCAATTGTTTCAATATTTTTCTCTTTTGTATAGTCAATCACATAAACACATTTTGTCTGTTTTGCTTCTCCGAAGCCCATAGGAATAGGAGAACCACAATACCGAATATGTTCTTTGATTTTAGACGGGATATGATAATGTCCAAGTGCAACGTATTCAAATGTGTCAGGAAAAATGTTGCTACCCACTGCTTCAATGTTACCGATATAAGTTTCACGAACTCCATCGTCTTCATTTCTTTGCCCTCCAGCAACCGATAAATGTCCTGTTGCAATAATTGGAATTTCTTTTCCTAATTCTTTCTTTTTGTTTTCAGCAAGTTTGGAAATTTCTTCGTAGTGTTTTTTGATATTATTGTTTATGCGTTTTGATCGGTTTGAATAACTTTCGCCCTCCGCAAAACGGCTAATATCTCTTTCTCGTAAAAACGGAACTCCACAAACAATTACAGTCGGATTTCCTTTGTTGTCTTTGACAACAATAATTTCATCTTCAATGTTGTCAGTTGCATTGCCAACTACTGCTACATTTAGAGCTGCTAAAATGTCTTTTGGGGCATTTATAAAACTTGGTGAATCGTGATTTCCACCAACAACAATTACATTTTCGCAACCGGCTGTTCTCACTTTAACAAGAAAGTCGTAATACATTTTTTGAGATTTACTACTCGGTGATGCTGTGTCAAAGATATCGCCCGCAATGAGCAATAAGTCAATAGATTTTTCATTTATTGTCTTTAATAACCATTCTAAAAATGCTGTATGTTCTTCTTGTCGTTCTTTTTTAGAATAAAGAGTCCTGCCTAAATGCCAATCAGAAGTATGTAATATTTTCATTCTTTCAATTCTTTTTTGTCTTGTTATATATTGTTGGTTGTTTTGTCCTCCGTGCGTTTGCGTGGGAAGAGCTGGAAGGCTCTTTGGCAAAATTTGGATGAAGCGTTGGGCTAATTCATATCAAAGCTATATTTATAATCAATAATCCTTTTTTCGTCTTTATTTTCTTTCCAAGCCTTTTCTTTATGACTGATTTCAATT